>SYAA01000031.1 GCA_005789055.1 Actinomycetota bacterium | reverse complement strand
GCGGTCTGTTTGGCAATCATCACCTCCGGCACCACGAGGGTCTTCGGGAATCGGGCGTTGAACCGCTGCGCGACGTCGCGGGCTAGCTCGAGGTGCTGGCGCTGATCCTCGCCGACAGGAACCAGATCGGTGTCATAGAGCAGAACGTCGGCGGCCTGCAACACCGGGTAGGTGAACAGGCCCACGGTCGCGGAGTCGGTGCCCTGCTTGGCCGACTTGTCCTTGAACTGGGTCATCCGCGAGGCCTGACCGAAGCCGGTGAAACACGCCAGCACCCAGGCCAATTCGGCGTGCGCAGGCACCTGGCTCTGCACGAAGACCGTCGAGCGTGCCGGGTCGATTCCCAATGCCAGGTACTGCGCCGCGGTGAGCATGGTTCGCCGCCTCAGCACAGCGGGATCCTGCGGCACCGTGATCGCGTGCAGATCCACGACGCAGAAGAATGTCTGGTAGTCGTCCTGCAGCGGCACCCACTGCTTGACCGCGCCCAGGGCATTGCCCAGATGCAGGGAGTCGGCGGTGGGCTGGACGCCGGAGAAGACGACGCGGCGGGTCGGAGCGCTCATGATCGGTTAATCCTGTCACGGCTTTGCCGGCTGCTAGCGTTTGCCACATGCGACGACGACTCCTTGCGCTGACCGCGCTCCTCGCGGCGATGATCATGGTGGCCGGATGCTCGAACGGCAGCGGCGGTGGTGGCGACAAGCGACCGGCGTCGGCCGCGGTCGTGGTGGTCTCCGGCGGGGACGCCACCACCCCATTCACCGCGCCGGACGCGGCCTGCGCCACCGGATTGGCAGCGGGCAACACCGCGACCGCCATCCGCGAGTTCCTGCTCTCCAAGAAGTACACCGTCTACACCTCCCCGGCGATGGCCGGCCGCGGCCAGGTTGTCGACCAAACCGGATTCGGAGCGTTCGGCGTGTGTCCGGTCACTCTGCCGGAGAACATGACGGTCAATTCCACCGGCAGCATCGACACCGCAGGGGAGCATCTGGCCAGGTTCATCAATTGGCTCAGCACTGAAAAGGGCGTGACCGAGGTCGATTTCGTGGGGCACTCAATGGGCGGACTGTATTCGCGCGCGGCTATCCGGGTGCTGGCCACCACCGGGAGCAAGGTCAAAGTCCGCTCGCTGACCACCATCGGCACGCCATGGCAGGGCTCCTATATCGGCGACTTCGCCAACGACGTGGTGACGCTCAATGACTGTCTCGGAGACGCGCTCTGCCAGACCGCGATGAAGGACGGCAAGGCCGAGGCCAAGCGCACCGTGTCGGGCTCGGGCCGCGAGGTCAGCCAGCCCTTCCTGATGGGCCCGGGCGGCTGGAACGAATTCCAGTCCGGTGTGCTCGACAGCATCCCGGTGGTGCTCATCGCCGGCAGCAAGTTCGCCAAGGAAGGTCAGGTGAACCCCGCGGTGTGGCCTAATGACGGCATCGTGGCGTTGCAGAGTGCGCTGGCCAAGAGCATCAGCGACCCGATCCTGCCGCACCGGCGCTGCCACATCTTCGAAGACACCCATTCAATATTCGTCTCCAACGCCGCCGGCCTGGACTGGAATACCGCCCTGACATGGAATCCCGCGGCGCTGGAAGTGGTGCACCAAGCCATCGAGAATGCCCCGACAGCAATGACCACGGCCAACCGGGAAGGCTGCCCGGCTTAGCTGAGGATTCCGCCGGGCGAGAGCAGTCCCATCGCGGAGTCGACCACACGATCGAGGTCCGTTCCCAACGATCCGCTCGACCACTCCCGGGCCATCTCCGATAGTGCGCCGACGTAGATGGCGGCCTCGACCTCGCGCGTCAACGGATCATCGTCCCGCCCGCTGCGCCGTCGGTCGGTGATGATCATCCTGCGGAGCTGACGTTTTGCCGCCGCGCGGCGGGCCGTGAATACCGAATTGCCGCCTGCTCCGGCGAACAGAACCTTGCCCCGGCGGGGGTCGGCCGCGGTGAAATCCAGGACCGCCCGGATGCCGGCCCGCCAACGGGCACCGCTGTCGTCGGACATCTCCCTCGTTGCTGCGGCAAGGACTGTGCCCAACTCAGTGACGATCTCGTCGTACACCGCACTCAACAACTCATTGATGTCTGCGAAGTTTTCGTAGAAGTAGCGGGAGTTCAACGCCGCGGCCCGGCAGACCGATCGAACCGATACCGCGGATTCACCGCCTTCGCCGAACAACTCGTACGCCCCGCGAACAAGTGATCTCCGCCGCGCGGCTCGTCGGTCCGCCGGTGAGACGCCCGCCCAACCGGATGCTCGCCGACTCACTGCGCCCCCAGATTCCCTCTAGATCCCCCGGATCTAAAAACGTCATATTTGTTATACCCCGGTGCGGTCGGTGGTTGCCAAAGGTGCCCGGCCGACCGAGTCGAGACGGGACGCAAGCTGAGCGCTGCCAACTCGATCTGCGGGTTTCCAACCGGCCTCACTGTCGGCTGCAAATCCTGTCCCAGAATGCCACTTTGCCATCATCAACGACTCTGGGTGGTTCGCACCCGCCACGTCGGCCAGCCACGGCCCCTCAGGACTTTGACAGCAAGATTTCAGTAAAACCGTGTGTTAACTTCTGGTCACAGCCGTAACCAAAGTATGTGACGAGGGGCATCTCATGTCGTTGACAGCAGCAGCATCCATTGGACGAGTCGGCGCTTTGGCGATCGCCCTGGGCATCGGTGGCGCGGTGGCAGCACCCTGCGTGGCCCTGGCTGAGGACACCTCGTCGGCGGCGACAGCGGCAGACTCAAGTGAGACCCGGGCAACTGGGACCCAGGCAAGCGGGACCCAGGCAGCGACTACCGCCCGGGCGCGCACCGACACCGCGCCGAACAACCGAGCGGTGCGGGCGCGGGGTAACTCAGACACGGCCGCCGCGCAACGCACCACCGCGAAGCGCACGATGGTGGACTCGAACCGGCCGACGCCGGAACCGGATCTGAGCCGAATCGTCGACGCGGCGCCCACGACACCCGCCGGCCCGGCACCCTCGGCCCCCGCCGGCCCGGCACCCTCGGCCCCCGCCGGCCCGGCCCCCGCCGCACCGGCGGTCCAGGTCCAACCACAGCCCGCCGCGGCCACAGCGGTCGCTTCCGCTCTCCCGTCGGTTCTGACCCCGGGCCCCTCGGGAAAGAGCACCGGCTCACCGGCTCGTCCGCTGGATTTCATCACCGCGGCACTGTCTTTGGTCAGCAGGGAGATCGACCGGCTGCTCTTCAACAAGACGCCGTCGGCGAATCCCGTGCTGAGCAGTCAGACGAATCCCGTTATCACCGGATCGATCGGCGGGTCCGATCCCAACGGTGACCCGCTCGCCTACACGGTGACTCAAGCTCCCGCACACGGCACCGTCGTGGTGGATTCTTCCGGAAACTTCGTCTACACCGCGAATGCCGATCTGGCCGCGACCGGCGGTGCGGATACGTTCGCGTTTGCGGTTCGCGACACGGGCTTCCACCTCAATTTCTGGACCCCCACCACGATTTCCGTGCCAGTGACGCTCAACGTGCTGGTTCCGCAGGGCGACCGTCAGGTACTGGCTTCACGCACCGCCAGTGCGGCGGCCACCGCGACAACGACGGCGGGCACCGGCACGGTGGCCTACAGCGTCGGCGACAACTGGGGTGCCGGCTTCGTCGGCAAGATGGATGTGACTGCCGGCCAGGGCGGCCTCAATACCTGGACGGTCAATTTCACCACCCCCGCGCAGATCACCAACCTCTGGAACGGCGTCATCACCAGCCACGTCGGCGACACCTACGTGGTGACTAACGCTCCATGGAATGGAAAGCTCGCCTCTGGTCAGAGCGCGTCGTTCGGTTTCCAGGCCACCACAGGTGCGGCCGGGTCGGCGGTCACCGGCCTGCAACTCAATGGCGTTGCGAACGGCACAACGCCGCCGGTGACGCCGCCGGGTGTCTCGGTGGCTGGCGCCACCGTGGCCGAACCATCCGGCACCGCCGCGGCGCAAGCCGCCTTCACGGTCAGCCTGTCCAAAGCATCGACCACCCCGGTCACCATCGGCTACGCCACCGCCAACGGCACCGCGACCGCCGGAACCGACTACACCCCGACCACCGGCACCCTGACCTTCGCACCGGG
>SYAA01000262.1 GCA_005789055.1 Actinomycetota bacterium | reverse complement strand
GAGGTGCACATCGGCCGACACGCCATCCATGGCTTCTACAAGAATATCGAGAACATCCCGCGCGCAACGGAATTGCATTCCTTGCGGGTATGCGGCCACGAGGCGGCCTTCACGTTCTCCATCACCGTCGGCCCGGACGGGGCCAAGATGCGCATCGAGCCGATCGACGTGATGGTGTTCAACTCCGAGGGAAAGATCGCCACGATGAAGGCGTACTGGTCGCCGGCCGACGTCACGCCCCTGTCTTAGCCCTGGATTTCGCCTCAGCCTTAGCTTGGAGCCTTTGCCGGGGCCCGAGCCGAGGGCGCTGGGCAGTCAGAAGATGGCGAACCACATCGCGATGTAGTGGCAGATGGCCGCCACCGCCGTGCAGGCGTGGAAGAACTCGTGATGGCCGAAGGTCTCCGGCCATGGATCGGGCCACTTGAGGGCGTAGAACACGCCGCCCACGCTGTAAACCACTCCGCCGACGATCAGTAGCACCACTGCGGTCAGGCCTGCTCCGCTGGCGATGGGCCCGATGAACCAGACGGCAACCCAGCCCAACAGCAGGTAAAGCGGAACCCCGACCCAGCGCGGCGCCGACGGCCAGCACATCTTGAGGAGCACGCCGGCCAGCGCACCGCTCCACACGATCCAGAGCAGCAGCCAGCCCTCGCGTTCGGGTAGCGCCAGAGCTGCGAACGGCGTGTAGCTGCCGGCGATGAACACGAAGATCATCGAGTGATCGAGGCGCTTCATCCATTTATGCAGGGTCTGGGATTTCCAGTCCACCCGGTGGTAGATGCCGCTGACGGCGAACATGGCCACCAGGGTGACCGCGTAGATCAGCGTCGCGACACCGGCGCGCCTGGACTCCAACGACCACGACGCGGCGACCAGGGCCGCCCCACCGACGGCCGCGACCACCGCCGAATACGCATGGATCCAGCCGCGGGCCCGCGGTTTGCCGATGAATCCGCCGAACGTGTCGACCGCGGCTCCGGATGCCGGCGGGAGGGCCTGCGCCCTCGATACCTCCACAGGTCCACAGTAGTCTGATCAGTCGTGGAGTTCATTCCGGCGCGACTCAAAGAGCCGGCCTATCGGCTCTACGAGATGCGTCTGCGCCAGGAACTCGCACTTTCCAAGTCCGCACTGCCGCGGCACATCGCGGTGCTGTGCGACGGCAATCGGCGGTGGGCCCGCGATGCCGGCCACGAGGACGTCAGCTACGGCTACCGGGTCGGCGCGGACAAGATTGCCGAGATGCTGCGGTGGTGTTCCGATGCCGGCATCGAGATGGCAACGGTCTACCTGCTCTCCACCGAGAACCTTCAGCGCGAACCCGGCGAACTTCGGTGTCTGATCGAGATCGTCACCGAGGTTGTAGAACAGATTTGCGCGCCTGCGAACCGATGGAGCGTGCGCACCGTCGGTGATCTGGAACTGCTCGGCGAAGAGTCGGCGCGGCGACTGCGCGAGGCGGTGGAGGGCACTGCGGTGACGGCTCCGCACGCCGAATTTCACGTCAACGTCGCCGTCGGTTACGGCGGCCGCCAGGAGATCGCTGACGCGGTGCGCGGACTGCTCGGCAAGGAACTTGCCAACGGTGCCACCGCAGAGCAACTCATCGACGCGGTCACCGTCGAAGCCATCTCGGAGAACCTCTACACCTCCGGCCAGCCTGATCCCGATCTGGTGATCCGCACCTCCGGCGAACAGCGGCTGAGCGGGTTTCTGTTGTGGCAGAGCGCCTACTCGGAAATGTGGTTCACCGAGGCCCACTGGCCGGATTTCCGGCGGGTGGACTTCCTGCGTGCCTTGCGCGACTACAGTCGCCGACATCGCCGCTTCGGTGTTTAGCCGGTCGGATCACTGCGCTACAGCTTCCGCAATCGCAATCTGTTGATGGAGTGATTGGCGTCTTTGCGCAACACCAGGGTGGCTCTCGGCCGGGTGGGCAGGATGTTCTCGATCAGGTTGGGTCGGTTAATGGTTCGCCAGATGTCGCGCGCGGCGCTGGCTGCCTGCTGATCGGTCAGGCCGGAGTAGTGGTGAAAGTGCGATGCCGGATCGGCGAACGCACCGGCGCGCATCGCCAGAAAACGTTCGACGTACCACTGCTCAATGTCCTCGATACGGGCGTCGACGTACACCGAGAAGTCGAAAAGATCCGAGACCATCAGGCGCGTACCGGTTTGCAGGACGTTGAGACCCTCAAGGATCAGAATGTCCGGGTGGGTGACCACGTGCTTGTCGTCGGCGACGATGTCGTAGATCAGATGGGAGTACACCGGCGCGCACACCTGATCTGATCCCGACTTCACCGATGTGACGAAACGCATCAGGGCGCGGCGGTCATAGCTCTCCGGGAAGCCCTTGCGGTGCATCAGGTTTCGTCGGGCGAGCTCGGTATTGGAATAGAGGAATCCGTCGGTGGTGACCAGATCCACGCGGGGGTGATCCTCCCAGCGGGACAGCAGTGCCTGCAGCACACGAGCCGTGGTCGACTTTCCGACCGCGACGCTGCCGGCCACCCCGATGACGAACGGCACCGGCCGGGCAAGATTCGGAGTGGGCTCGCCGAGGAATTCCGACGTGGCGGCGAACAATCCTTGGCGGGCGGCGACTTGCAGGTGGATCAGTCGGGCCAGCGGTAGATAGACCTCTTCGACCTCGAGCAGATCGATCTGCTCGCCGATCCCGCGGAGGCCGACCAGCTCGTCCTCGGTCAGCTTGAGCGGGGTCGACATCCGCAACGCCCGCCACGCGGCCCGGTCGAACTCCACGTACGGGCTGGGTTCGGTCAGCCGCGCCATGG
>SYAA01000261.1 GCA_005789055.1 Actinomycetota bacterium | reverse complement strand
TGCGGCGACGGCCATGACGTCGCGGGCGCGTTGACGAGCCCAGAGTTGGGCCTGGAGAACTTCCTCTACGGTAGCCGGTTCGGCGGACCACTGGCCGGCGGCGCTGCAGACGTCAGCGATTGTTCGCACAATCGCCGCGAAGCCGATACGTCCGGCCAGGAATGCCGCGGCGGCCTCCTCGTTGGCGGCGTTGTACACCGCGGGCAGGCATCCGCCGGTCTCGCCGGCGTGGCGGGCCAACGCAACGGCCGGGAACACCGCGTCGTCGAGCGGCTCGAACTCCCAGGTCGAAGCCAGGTTGAAGTCGCACGCCGAGGCCGATCCGGCGACCCGGTCCGGCCAGCCCAGCGCCAGCGAGATCGGCAGTTTCATATCCGGTGGGCTGGCCTGGGCGATGGTCGATCCGTCGGTGAATGTCACCATGGAGTGCACGATCGACTGCGGATGCACGACGACATCAATTCGCTCGTAGGGAACACCGAACAGCAGGTGGGTTTCAATCAGTTCAAGACCCTTATTCACCAGCGATGCGGAGTTCAGGGTGTTCATCGGTCCCATATTCCAGGTCGGATGCGCACCGGCCTGATCAGGTGTCACCGACTCCAGAGCGGCCCTCGACCAGCCACGAAACGGCCCTCCGGAGGCCGTGAGCACCAGTTTGGCCACCTCATCGGCAGTGCCGGAGCGCAGGCACTGGGCCAGCGCGGAATGCTCGGAGTCCACCGGAACGATCTGACCCGGCCGGGCGGCCTTGACGACCAGTGGGCCACCGGCCACCAGGGACTCTTTATTGGCCAGTGCCAACCGTGCGCCGGTGCCGAGTGCGGCCAGGGTGGGTTGCAGTCCCAGCGCGCCGACCAGCGCATTAAGCACGACGTCGGCCTCGGTGTCACAGATCAACCGGGTCGCGGCATCCGGTCCGGTGTGGGTGACGTCGCCGATCTTCGCCGCCGCCGCCGGATCGGCGACCGCGATGTTCCTCACACCGGTCTCGGCGCGCTGACGGGCCAGCAGCTCGGGGGCACCGCCTCCGGCGGCCAGGCCGACGACCTCGAAACGGTGCGGATTGGCGGCGATGACCTCCAGCGCCTGGGTACCGATCGAACCGGTGCTGCCGAGGATCAGCACGCGCAGGCGATCAGCGGCAGGGTTCACGACATCATTGTGCCGGTACCCGGAATGTCCAGACCGAGCGGGACCGACGACGATTTTTGCGGTGTGACCGCACTCACAGCGGCCAGTCCAGGTAGCATCGTGCAACGAACAACTCAAGCGGCCGCTAATCGGCGCGCCGCCCCTCGAAAAACCATATGGAGAACCAACACATGATCTCTCAGCGTTCAGTGCTCACCGCCGCGGGGCTGGCCGCCGTCGCGGCATTGTCAGTCGTCGGTTGTTCCACCGCGACCAAGGAAACCGCCACGTCGATGACCGACAAGGCCTCCTCCGCGATGGATTCCGCCACCTCTGCGATGACCTCGATGACGTCTGCGATGGCCGCCCCGGCTTCCGGCGACCCGGTCGGTGCCGGATGCGCCGCATACGCCGCGGCGAATCCGTCCGGCCCGGGATCGGTGGCCGGCCTGGCCATGGATCCGGTCGCGACCGCCGCTGGCAACAGCCCGGTGCTGACCACCCTCACCTCGGCTCTGTCCGGCAAGTTGAACCCGGACGTGAACCTGGTGGAGACGCTGAACAACGGCGAGTTCACCGTTTTCGCCCCCACCGATGATGCGTTCGGCAAGCTCGACGCCGCCACCATCGAGAGCCTCAAGACCGACTCGGATCTGCTCTCCGGGATCCTGACCTACCACGTGGTTTCCGGCCAGGCCGATCCCTCAAAGGTCGTGGGCGAGCACACCACCGTCCAGGGCGCCACGTTGGAGGTCACCGGCTCCGGTGACGAGCTGATGGTCAACGACGCCACCGTCGTCTGCGGTGGCATCAAGACCGCCAACGCGACGCTGTACCTGATCGACACCGTTCTGATGCCGCCGGCCACCCCGGCGACCACCACGACGGCGCCGGCGATGACCACCACGACAACGCCGTAGTGCAGCGGCGGGACAACCCGCCCCTGAATCCAGGAGGACCGGTCGCGAAAGCGGCCGGTCCTCTTGGCGTTTCGGGCGATTTCACCGACCGACCCATCCAACGATGGGCCGACTCCGAATCACCCCCGAGACAGCCCGCACGAGGGACACCCGAACAAAAGGAACTATCCGATGAAGTCCACGACTGCCGTCCGCACCATGGTCACCACCGCCGCGACCATCTCCGGTCTGGCGTTGGCCGGTGCGCCCACTGCCGCTGCCGACGTCCACCTGGTCGGACCCGGCTGCGCGGCCTACGCCGAGCAGGTGCCCACCGGGCCCGGCTCGGTGGCCGGCCTCGCCACCGCGCCGGTGGCGGTAGCGGCTTCCAACAGCCCGGTGCTGACCACCCTGGCGGCGGCGGTCTCCGGCCAACTCAACCCCGGCGTCAACCTCGTCGACACCCTCAACGGCGGCCAATTCACCGTGTTCGCCCCCGTCGACGACGCCTTCGCGAAGATCGACCCGGCCACGATCGCCACCCTCAAGGTCGACGCACCCCTGCTCACCGACATCCTCACCTACCACGTCGTACCAGGGCAGCTGGACCCGAACCAGGTGATCGGCACCCAGACCACCGCCGAAGGTGCCACCCTCGCCGTGACCGGCGCCGGAGACCACCTTCAGGTCAACGGGGCCAACGTGATCTGCGGTGGCATCCCGACCGCCAACGCCACGCTCTACCTCATCGACACGGTGCTGATGCCCCCCGCGAACTAGTGGCCGAACCGCGCTATTGGCTAGCCGAGACTCCAGCGGAGATAAGCCCAGGGCACCATAGAGACATGCCGCCCTCGTCGCCGACCGCGCTGCTGTGGTTTCGCCGCGATCTGCGCCTGAGCGATTTGCCGGCGCTGAGCGATGCGGCTGCCGATGGCAGCGCGGTGCTGGCCTGTTTCGTCCTGGATCCGAGGTTGGAGGCCAGCGCCGGGGCCCGTCG
>SYAA01000260.1 GCA_005789055.1 Actinomycetota bacterium | reverse complement strand
GCGGATCCACGTCGCGCGCCCTCGTGGGCGCTCCCGTCGCTCATGGCGCGGATCGGCTCACCGGTCTCGACGGCACGCTTCGGCGCCTATGCCCTCTCCCGGGCCGTCAGGTCGGTGTCATCCCTGCACGGTGATCCCGATGTCACCAGCGCCGAGGCGCTACGCCGGGCGGGCGTCGATGACACCCTGATGGAGCGGGTGTTGCGTCCGTTTCTGTCCGGGGTCTTCCTGGAGTCGGACCTCACGACGTCGCGGCGCTTCCTTGACGTGGTGCTGAAATCCTTTGTCCGAGGCACTCCGGGAGTGCCGGCACTGGGTATGGCGAGCATCCCCGAACAACTCGCAACGAGGCTCGACATCCGATTCGGCCACCGGGTTGCGTCGACCTCGGCCCGGGCTGTGGGGGGTTGGACGGTCGATGTCGTCGGCGGCGACGCATACCGCGCAGAGGCCGTCATCGTCGCGACCGATCCGGTGACCGCTGCCGGTCTCGTCGCGGATGTCCGCGCGCCTGCGGCGCGCTCGGTGACAACCTGGTACTACCGGCCCACCTGCGCACCCGAGGATCTCGCCGACGGCCAGGCGGTGCTCATTCTCGACGGCGATCGCCGCGGACCGCTGGTCAACACCGTGGTACTCACTCATGCCGCACCGGATTACGCGCCGGCGGGAAGCGCGTTGATTTCAGCGTCTGCGCTCGGCGTGCGGGACACGGCTACCGATGAGAAAGCTGTGCGCGAACATCTCGAGTGGCTCTATGGCGTGCCGACGAAGGATTGGGACCTCATCGCGAGCTATCCGATCCCGTATGCCCTGCCCGCCATGGCTGTGCCGTTCGAACTGCGGCGCCCGGTGCGCAGTGCGCAGGGTCTTTACGTCGCCGGCGATCACCGCGATACATCGTCGATCCAGGGAGCGCTGGTCAGCGGCCGCCGGGCCGCTCAAGCGCTACTGGCTGATCGCGTCACGACCGCTACCGACGCGGGCAGGCCGATTCGCGAAGACTAGCGGGCAGTCCGCTTCAGGAGGTATTGAAGCCACCGGATAGCGAGCAACATGAAGCCCACGGTATGGGTGCAAATTAAGGCCGAGGGCCACTGGGGCTAAAGCGTCGCTAAGAAGTTTTGCCAGAAGGCTGTTAAATTTGGGCGCTACAAATACATGACTAACCTGTGTAACGAAGTCAGCCCACGGTGCGAACAACTCCATGGCGAGACTCCCAAGCGGGGGAGAACGCCGCGTCCAGCCATCAACGACAGAGACGAGATCCTCATGAAGAGTCGGCCCTTTTACGGCGGCATCGCCGCGTTCGCATTCGCGGTGGCAGCCATTCCGCTGACCGCACTGGTATCACCCGCGGTGAGCCACGCTGACTGGTGCGATCCCGCCACCCTGTACTGGGACGCTGTGACGAATTCGTGCATGCCGATCCTCGGCCCGGTTGGCCCCGTCGGCGTCGGGCCCGATCCGATCCTCGGACCGGTCGGACCTGTGGGTGTCGGCGGCCTCGGCCCAGTGGCGGGCCCGGTCGGACCCGTCGGTGTCGGCGGCGTCGGACCGGTGGTAGGCCCAGTCGGACCTGTCGGTATCGGTCCGCGCTAACAAGACGGCCCGTGCGGTCGACGGACTACGTGGTCTCCGTCGATCCGCACGTGCACGTTCCGCAGGCGCAGGTCGGCCCGCACGTGCAGTTGGGATTGCCGCAGCTGGTCTCAGAATTGGTTTCCATGCTGTCATCGTATACCCCCCGGAGGTATGCGAGCAAGTCTGATCGGTGGTCGGTCGGCTACGTCGGGTGAGAAGCTGACGTCATGGCCGTGCCGACTGCGTTTCGCTGGCCCGACGCTCGTGAGACGGGATCGCATGCCCGCCTCCGGGCGCGTGTCAAGCGGATGACTGGCTTTGACCTGTTTCCCGCTGATTTCGTGGCGGCAGAATACGCGCGACTGCTCGACTCGGGCGATCCGATCGCCGAGCGTTTTGTCGACGAGACGTTTCTGGGGCCGCTCGGCCCGGAGCGGTCCAGGAAGATGCTCGACGCGGCACTCGCGGGCACCGTCGACGATGTGGCTGACGCGCCGGAGTCGATGAAGGCATTGTTCGCCGAGTTTGAAGAGGTTCCGCCCTGGGTGGATCGGGCACTCGTTGAGCAGGGTGCTGCCGTCTGGCGACGCTGGGGTTACACCCTGGGTTCGATCGGCAATGCCGGTACTTTGGACGCCTACACCGAAGCGTCGCTAGCGGTTCCGCTGTCCCTGTCCGGGGGATATGCCGGCGACTCCGCGTTGAATCGCTATCTGGAGACCAGCCGGTGGTGGATCGAGGTGTGCCGCCCCGGCGCCGCCCTGACGCCCGGTTCGCTGGGCCGCCGCATCTCGATGCAGGTGCGGGTCATGCACGTCAGTGTCCGTCGCCGGGTGGCTGAGCACCCGGAGTGGGACTCCCGGCGTTGGGGTCTGCCGATCAGCCAGGCCGAGATGATGCTGACCCTGCTCGGCGGAAGTGTCGGTCCGGGACTGGGCTTGTACGCGTTGGGCTACATCACTTCCCCGGCCGAGATCAGGGCGGCGCTGCATTTCAACCGCTATCTCGGCCACCTGGTGGGCATGCGATCCGATGTTTTTCCTGAGACGATCGCCGAGGGCGTCCGGATGCTTTTTCTGTTCGACGCCACCCGCTCGTACGACTCAGGGGCCGTCGGAGCGGAATTGGTCGAGTCGTTCGTGCCCGCGTTTGCGCCACTCCCGCAGTACCGGGGCGTGCAACGGCTGCGGGCGTTGTTGCACCTGCACATTCAAGCCGCCTACGCCCGGTTGTTCATGCTGTCGGCTAATCGCCGGCGTTACCGACTGCCCTCGCCGTGGCTTGGCATGGCGGTGCTGTTGGGTCGCGTCCCGTTCATCTGGTCGCTGGAGCTTGCGCGTCGCATCAGCCCCGCAGCGGATAGGGCATGGCAACGCGCTTCGGTGCGCGCCTGGGAACGCTGGCTGATGTGGTCCGCGCAACGCAAACCCGCGCAGTACCGGGCAGCAGAACCGTTGCGCCGCTAGCGATACCCCGACTGATCAGAAAAATCCCTGCGCGGTGTTGCTGTAGGACACCAGTAGGTTCTTGGTCTGCTG
>SYAA01000259.1 GCA_005789055.1 Actinomycetota bacterium | reverse complement strand
GGCTTTGGGAATGACATTGCGGGCCTGCTCGGCCTGACCGGTCAGTAGGTTGCGAGCGCCCACGACAGCGCCGCCGGTCGAGGCGAGAACGCCCGCGACGGCAAGGGCTCTGGTGGACCCGAAGCGTATGCCCACGAGAGATAGTTTGGCCTCTCAACAGGGTTTTCCGGTTACGGACGGGTATCGGATACGGAAAGAAATAGCTTCATAGGTTGTGGGCTGCATCACAGCTGTCAAGCTGGATCACCAGGCTCGCCGATTAGCTGTTCGGGTCGAGTCGGCATGCATGACACGCACGTCACTACGCACTTGTAGGGAGCGTTGACCATGACCGCACCGAGCAAGGTGACACCCAAGACTGTGACACCAAAGACTGCCGCGTCACCAAAGACCGCCGTGGTACCAGAGGCCGCCGTGTCGCCGACGAAGACCGGAACACCAAAGACAGCGCGGCGGGCCGTTCCCGCCCGTCCCCGGAAATACCCCGTCAGCGACGGAGCGCCCATCGAAATCATCGAGGACGGCCCCGGCGTTGCCGCGCGACTGGTCGCCCTCGGTGCGCGCGTCACCATGTGGCCCGCTCTCGCGGTTCTCAGTCACGTGCCGCACTGGCCGTGGCCGTTCGGAGTGGTGGACTTCGTCGGACGCGCACTGCTCCCGTCTCCCGGAACGGTTCGGGCCACGGTCGGACTGCCCAACGCCTCCGCCCAACTCGTTCGGGCACCGGGTGTGATGCCGGCCGACGGCCGCCGCCGGGTCGTCCTCTACATGCACGGTGGCGCATTCATGACGTGCGGGGTGAACTCCCACAGCCGACTGGCCGGAGCATTGTCGAAGTACGCGGACTCACCGGTGCTGGTGGTCGACTACCGGTTGATTCCCAAGCACACCATCGGCATGGCCATCGATGACTGCCACGACGCATATCGCTGGTTGCGACTGCGCGGATACGAGCCCGAGCAGATCGTGCTGGCGGGTGACTCGGCCGGCGGATATCTCGCGATGGCACTGGCGCAACGGCTGCAGGCTGAAAATGAAACCCCCGCAGCCATCGTCGCGCTGTCCCCGCTGCTTCAGTTGGAACAGGATCCGAAGCTGACCCACCCGAACATCTACAGCGATTCGATGTTCCCACCGAAGGCTTTTCACGCCCTCGTGGCCCTCGTGGCCCGGGCCGCCGCCAGGAACATCGTCGACGGCGTACCCGAAGACGTCTATGAACCGCTGGACAATATCGAGCCCGGCCTGCCGCGGACATTGATCCACGTCTCCGGTTCTGAGGTGCTGTTGCACGACGCCCGTCTGGCGGCCCGGCGGCTTGCCGCGGCCGGGGTGCCGACCGAGGTCCGGGTGTGGCCCGGTCAGATTCACGATTTCCAGATGGCTGCGCCGCTCATTCCGGAGGCGAGCCGATCGCTGCGTCAGATCGGGGAGTACATCCGCGAAGCCACCGGCTGAGCCGGTCTCCTCCACCCGGCGCCGCGGGTAGACTTCGCGTCCAAGGCCCGCAACAGAGGAGCGGCAATGGCAAGCGGTCTGGTCGGTTTATTGGACGACGTCGCCGCGCTGGCGAAGTTAGCCGCCGCGTCGGTCGACGACGTCGGTGCGGCAGCGGCGAAGGCCAGCGTGAAGGCGGCCGGCGTGGTGATCGACGACACCGCGGTCACCCCCGCCTACGTACGGGGGCTCGCCGCTGAGCGCGAGCTGCCCATCATCCGTCGCATCGCGATCGGTTCGCTGCGCAACAAGTTGCTCATCATCTTGCCGGCGGCTCTGCTGCTCAGTGCGGTCGCCCCGATCGTCGTTGAGGTCATCTTGATGTTCGGCGGATGCTTCCTGGCCTACGAAGGCGCGCACAAGATCATCCACGCACTGCGCCACGACGATCACGATCACGATGCGCCGGCGGCGGAACTCGGGCCCGACGCCGAGGCAACGACGATCGCGGGCGCGATTCGCACGGACTTCATCCTGTCGGCCGAAATCATGGTGATCGCGCTCAAAGAGGTCATCACCGAACCGGTGGTGTCGCGGGGGGCAATCCTGGCCGTCGTCGGGGTGGGAATCACCGTGGTGGTCTACGGGGTCGTGGCGCTGATCGTGAAGATGGATGACGTCGGGCTGGCACTGGCAGGGCGAGACTCCCGGACGTCGCAGCGGCTGGGCCGGATGCTGGTGATTGGTATGCCCAAAGTGCTCGCGTGGCTCTCGGTGATCGGCACCGCCGCCATGCTGTGGGTGGGCGGCCACATTCTGCTGGTCGGATTCGACGAGTTGGGGTGGCACGCGCCGTATCACCTTGTGCACCAACTAGAGAAGGTCGTGCACGGCGTGCCGGGCCTGGGCGGTGTGCTCGGCTGGATGGTCAACACGCTGGCTTCTGCACTGGTGGGGCTGGTGGTGGGCGTCGTGCTGGTATTCCTGGTGGAGCGGTTGCCGTTCCGGAGGTCCAAGCGCGAATCGGTGGCCCACGCGGACTGACGCCGCACGGGCTGCCACCATGTAGTCATGCGAATCGCGCAACACATCAGCGAGTTGATCGGCAACACCCCGTTGGTTCAGCTGAACTCGGTGGTTCCGGAGGGGGCCGGTGTGGTCGCGGCCAAGGTCGAGTACCTCAACCCGGGCGGCAGCTCCAAGGACCGGATCGCGATCAAGATGATCGACGCCGCGGAGGCGAGCGGTCAGCTCAAGGTCGGCGGCACCATCGTCGAGCCCACCTCCGGCAACACCGGTGTCGGTCTGGCGCTGGTGGCCCAGCGACGCGGCTACAAATGTGTCTTCGTCTGCCCCGACAAGGTCAGCGAGGACAAGCGAAACGTATTGCGCGCCTACGGCGCCGAGGTCGTCGTCTGCCCCACCGCGGTCCCGCCCGAGCACCCGGACAGCTACTACAGCGTCTCCGACCGGCTGGTCGCCGAGATCGAGGACGCCTGGAAGCCCGACCAGTACTCCAACCCCAACGGCCCAGCGAGTCACTACGAGACCACCGGCCCGGAGATCTGGGCGGATACCGACGGAAAGATCACGCACTTCGTCGCAGGGGTCGGCACGGGCGGGACGATCACCGGCGTCGGGCGCTACCTCAAGGAGGTGTCGGGCGGACGGGTCAAGATCATCGGTGCCGATCCCGAGGGCTCGGTGTACTCCGGCGGAACCGGTCGGCCCTATCTGGTGGAGGGTGTCGGCGAGGACTTCTGGCCCGCGGCATACGACCCGGCGATCGCCGATCAGATCATCGCGGTTTCCGACGCCGATTCCTTCGACATGACGCGTCGACTGGCCCGTGAGGAGGGTCTGCTGGTGGGCGGATCCTGTGGCATGGCCGCTGTGGCGGCGCTGCGGGTGGCCGCTGAGGCCGGCCCGGACGCGCTGATCGTGGTACTCCTGCCCGACAGCGGCCGCGGCTACCTGTCGAAAATCTTCAATGACTCCTGGATGTCGTCCTACGGATTCCTGCGCACACCACTGGACGACACGTTGCCCGAACCGACGGTCGGCGACGTGCTGCGCGGCAAGTCCGGGGCGCTGCCGGACCTGGTGCACACCCATCCGTCGGAGACGGTGCGCGACGCCATCGGGATCCTGCGCGAGTACGGGGTGTCCCAGATGCCGGTGGTCGGGGCCGAACCGCCGGTAATGGCCGGTGAGGTGGCCGGCAGTGTGTCGGAGCGCGAACTGCTCTCGGCGGTGTTCGAGGGCCGCGCGCAACTGGCCGATGCGGTAGCGGTGCACATGAGCCCGCCGCTTCCGATGATCGGCGCGGGAGATCAGGCCAGCGCCGCCGCCAAGGCGTTGCGCGACGTCGACGCGGTGATGGTCGTCGAGGACGGCAAACCAGTCGGCGTGATCACCCGCCACGATCTACTGGGCTACCTCTCCGAAGGCCCGCGGCGGCGATGAGTTGATAGGGTTGCAGCCGCTTCAGTCCTGAACAGGGGAGTCCCGTGACCGAACCGCCCGTGCCGCCCAGCAACTTTCCGCCCAGCAGCTTTCCGCCGCCGGGGGACTACCCGCCGCCGGGTCAAGGTTACGGTCCGCCGCCGGGCAACTATCCGCCGCCGGGTCCGGGTTACGGTCCGCCGCCGGGATGGGGCCCCCCGCCGCAAGGTGCCTATCCGCCCGGCGCCTACCCCCCTGCTCCTCCGCCCGGTGCGTACCCTCCGCCCGGTGCGTACCCGCCGCCACCGCCGGCTGAGGGCGGCTACTTCCCGCCGCCGCCCGGTTTCGGCCTCCCGGCGAACCGATACAGCGTCGGCGAGGGTTTGTCGTGGGCCTGGCAGAAGTTCACTAAGAATGCGCTACCCCTGGTGGTGGCGACCCTGGTGTTCTGGCTGATCGGCCTTGCCCTCAACTGGGTAACCCAGGCCGCGCTGCAAGCGGTCTCACCGGAGACATTCGCCGCCTACGACACCGCCGACGGCATCATCGAGACGGCGACGCGGACTATGACCGGTGTCGGTTCCCTGGTGGTGATCCTGGGCACCATGGTGCAGATCATCGTCAAGGGGGCCATCGCCTCGGCCGGCTACGCGGGGCTGCTCGACATCGCGAACGGACAGCCGGTGACGATCGGGTCGTTCTTCCGGCCCCGCAATATCGTCGCCGTCGTCATCGCCGGACTGGTCGTTGACCTCGTGACCATCGTCGGTCTGCTCGCGTGCATCCTGCCCGGTCTGGCCTTCATGGTCTTCGCCTGGTTCACCACCGTCGCGATCGTCGACCGCAACCTTTCGCCGATCGACGGAATCAGGGCGAGCATCGACATCGTCAAGGCCAACTTCGGTTCAGTCCTGCTGGCAGTGCTGACCTTCCTCGCGCTCATCTTCGTCGGCGTTCTGTTCTGCGGAGTGGGTCTGCTGGTCACCGCTCCGGTCGCCTACCTTTTCCTGGTGTACACCTACCGCCGCCTCAGCGGCGGATCGGTGGCACCGGCCACCGCCTGATCCACGCCCGGCGGGGGAGTTTAGGCTCGGCAGCGATGACCGACTCCCACCGCCGGCACGGCTTCGCCACTAGAGCGATCCACGCCGGCTACCGCCCGGACCCGGCAACCGGGGCCGTGAACACGCCGATCTATGCGAGCAGCACGTTCGCACAGGACGGTGTCGGGGGTCTGCGCGGCGGCTTCGAATACGCGCGCACCGGCAATCCGACCCGTGCGGCACTGGAAGCCGTTCTGGCCGCGGTCGAAGAGGGCCGGTTCGGCAGGGCCTTCAGTTCCGGGATGAGTGCCTCGGACTGCGCACTGCGGGCCGTCCTGCGTCCCGGCGATCACATCGTGATTCCTGACGACGCCTACGGCGGCACCTTCCGACTGATCGACAAGGTGTTCCGGGAGTGGGGTGTCGACCACACCCCGGTGCACCTGTCCGACCTCGACGCGGTCCGGTCGGCGATCACCACGACCACTCGGATGATCTGGGTGGAGACACCCACCAACCCACTCCTTTCGATCGCCGACATCGCCGCGATCGCCGAAATTGGTCGCGGTGTGGGTGCAATGGTCCTGGTGGACAACACCTTTGCCTCACCGGCATTGCAACAACCGTTGACCCTGGGGGCCGACATCGTGTTGCACTCGACGACGAAATATATCGGCGGGCATTCCGATGTGGTGGGCGGTGCGCTGATCACCGACAGTGAGGAACTCGATGCCAAGTTCGCGTTCCTGCAGAACGGCGCCGGCGCCGTGCCGGGCCCCTTCGATGCCTACCTGACGATGCGGGGCCTGAAGACACTTGAGTTGCGGATGCAACGCCACTGCGACAACGCCGCCCAAGTCGCCGCGTTCCTCGCCGGGCATCCGGCCGTGAGCCAGGTGCTTTATCCGGGCCTGGCCGAACATCCCGGCCACGAAGTGGCGGC
>SYAA01000258.1 GCA_005789055.1 Actinomycetota bacterium | reverse complement strand
GGTGTCAGTACCCGTGAGAGGACCAGCGCGTCGTCGAAGGCGTCGTGGGCGCGGGTCTGCGGAACGTTCCAATGCCGGGCGAGGGTTTCCAACCGCAGGTTATCCAGGCCCAGGTCGAGCCGACGGGCGAGTTCCACCGTGCACATGACGTTGTCGATGGGCAGTGTGGTCGCTGCGAGTTCGGCTTCGGCAGTCAGAAACGAATAGTCGAACTCGGCGTTGTGGGCGACCAGCGTGCGGCCGGCCATCAGCTCGGCGAGGTCGGCGGCGATGTCGGCGAAGGTCGGCTGATCCTCCAGCATTTGCGACGTGAGGCCGTGCACGTGCGTGGGACCGGGGTCCACGCCCGGGTTGAGCAGACTGACCACCGAGTGCTCGACATTCCCGTCGTAGTCGAGCGCCAGCGCGGCAACGCTCAGCACCCGGGCATGACCCGGCCGAAAGCCCGAGGTCTCCACATCAACGACGACCCAGCCAGCACCTTCCTCGCCAGCCGGCCGGCCCCAGGTATGGCTCATGTCCGCCAGAATGGCACGCGCCCCCGACAGCGACCGGCACATCGGATCCGTGTCGGGTGCATTGTGGCCCCAGTCGGAATGAAAACCCAGTCGGAATAAAACCCCAGTCGGAATGAGATCTCAGTCGGCATAAACTCCACCCGATGACTGAGCCGGGGATGAGCGCGCCGCGGATGACGGCGCGCGGACGCGCAGCGCTGGCCCTCGGCTCGTCGGCCCGCTGGGCCTCCCGGGTCACCGGACGCGGCGCCGGGGCGATGATCGGCGGCCTGGTGGCGATGACCCTGGACCGGTCGATTCTGGGACAACTCGGCGCGGGTCGGCGCAGTGCGATCATCACCGGCACCAACGGCAAGTCCACCACCACCCGAATGATGGCCGCGGCGTTGTCCACCATTGGGCCGGTCGCGACCAACAGCGAAGGCGCCAACATGGATGCCGGCCTGGTTGCCGCGCTCTCCGCCAACCGGGGCGCCACACTGGCCGCCCTCGAGGTCGATGAGATGCACGTACCGCACGTCGCCGACGCGGTGAAACCGGCCGTTATCGTGCTGCTGAACCTCTCTCGCGACCAGCTCGACCGAGTCGGCGAGATCAATCACATCGAGCGCACCCTGCGGACCGGGCTCTCCCGGCACCCCGGTGCCGTCGTCGTGGCGAACTGCGATGACGTGTTGATGACCTCGGCGGCCTACGACTGCCCGAATGTGGTGTGGGTGGCCGCCGGCGGGGGCTGGGCGGCGGACTCGGTGAGCTGTCCGCGAAGCGGTGAATTGATCCTGCGGGACGGAGCGCACTGGTACTCCGCCGGAACGGATTTCGCGCGGCCCACGCCGCAGTGGTCATACGACGACGAAAACCTCTACGGCCCAAAGGGTTTGGCGCTGACTATGCAGTTAGCACTGCCGGGGACGGTCAACCGCGGTAACGCCGCTCAGGCGGTGGCGGCGGCGGTGGCGATGGGTGCTGATCCGGTTGCTGCGGTCGCGGCGGTATCGGGTGTCGACGAGGTCGCCGGACGTTATCGCACGGTTCAGATCGGCGATCACACCGCCCGGTTGCTGTTGGCGAAGAATCCCGCGGGCTGGCAGGAGGCCTTGTCGATGGTGGACAAATCCGCTGCGGGAGTGGTGATCGCGGTCAACGGTCAGGTCCCCGACGGCGAAGACTTGTCCTGGTTGTGGGACGTGCGGTTTGAGCACTTCGGCGCTACGGCCGTGGTCGCCGCCGGTGAGCGCGGAACCGACCTCGCCGTCAGACTCGGCTACGCGGAAGTGCAGCACACGCTGATCCATGACACCGTCGCGGCCATCGATTCCTGTCCACCCGGCCACGTCGAAGTCGTCGCCAACTACACCGCATTCCTGCAACTGCAGCGTGCCCTGGACCGCTCGAAATGACCGTGCGCATCGGTCTGGTGCTTCCCGATGTGATGGGCACCTACGGCGACGGCGGCAACGCGGTGGTGCTGCGCCAGCGGTTGCTACTACGCGGGATCGCCGCCGAGATCGTCGAGATCACCCTTGCCGATGCGGTTCCGGAGTCGCTGGACCTCTACACCCTCGGCGGTGCGGAGGATTACGCCCAGCGCCTGGCCACACAACACCTGCTTCGCCATCCGGGACTCCAACGCGCGGCGAACCGGGGTGCACCGGTGCTGGCGATCTGCGCGGCGATTCAGGTATTGGGCCACTGGTATGAAACCTCAGCCGGCGAGCGGGTCGAGGGCGTCGGCCTGCTGGACCTCACCACGTCACCGCAACCGGAGCGCACCATCGGCGAGGTGGTATCGACTCCCCTGCTCAACGGACTGACCGAAGCACTGTCCGGGTTCGAGAACCATCGCGGCGGAACGGTACTGGGACCGGCTGCCGAGCCGTTAGCGGCGGTGGTCAGGGGAGCGGGCAACCGGCTCGGTGACGGCGTGGACGGCGCGGTGCAGGGCAGCGTGGTGGCGACCTACCTGCATGGGCCGTGCCTAGCCCGCAACCCGCAACTCGCCGACCTGTTGCTGTCGCGGGTCACTGGGCCGCTGTCGCCGCTGGAGTTACCCGAAGTAGACCAGTTGAGACACGAGCGGCTGGCCGCACCGCGGCGGGCGTGAGATTGATCCGGTCAGACCATCGCGCGACGGCCCGCCAGGGCACGACCCAATGTCAGTTCGTCGGCGAACTCGAGGTCGCCGCCCATCGGCAGCCCGGACGCAATGCGGCTGACGGTCAGACCCGGGATATCGCGCAGGATGCGCAGAAGATAGGTGGCGGTGGCCTCGCCCTCGGTGTTGGGATCGGTCGCAATGATCACCTCGGTGATGTCCACCCCGTCGACGCGCTCCCCAATTCGGTTGAGCAACTGGCGAATTCGCAACTGGTCGGGGCCGATCCCGGATAAAGGGTCCAGCGCCCCACCCAGAACGTGATAGCGGCCGCGGAACTCGCGGGTGCGCTCGACGGCCTGCACATCCTTGGGCTCCTCGACCACACACACCAGGGTGCCGTCGCGCCGGGCGTCGGCGCAGATCCGACAGCGCTCGGCTTCGGAGACGTTGCCGCACACCTCACAGAACTGGACGCCATCGCGTACCCGGGAGAGCACCGCGGTGAGCCGATCGATATCGGGCGGCTCAACCGAGAGCAGATGGAAGGCGATCCGCTGGGCACTCTTGGGCCCGATGCCCGGCAGCTTGCCGAACTCATCGATCAGGTCCTGAACCGGGCCTTCAAACATGACGGATCAAGTCAGGACTCCGGAAGCG
>SYAA01000257.1 GCA_005789055.1 Actinomycetota bacterium | reverse complement strand
CGATGATCCACACGCCGGTCTTGGCCCAGCGCAACACTTTCCGTTCGCCGGTGTCGATGAGATCGGGATTGCGTCGCGGCAGGGCACTGTCGAGCAACACCCGAAGGCGACGGTTCACTGCGCCGCCCTGATGTCGGCGTGCAGTCGCCGCAAAGTGGAACGGTCGGCCTTGACCTCCAACACCCGCATTCCCTCGTGCGGCTCGTCGAGGGCACCGCGCAGATCGTCGACCTCGATCTGGCGGGAGTCGACGTGGTAGGCCCGGCACAGCGCCAGGACGTCGACGTCGTGCGGGGTGCCGAAGATGCGCGCGGAGACGTCGGCGAACCGGGGGTCGCCCTGTTCGAGCAGTTCGAAGATACCGCCGCCATTGTCGTTGGACACCACGATGGTGAGGTCGGCCGGAGTCGGCTCGGTGGGGCCGATCAGCAGTCCGGAGGCATCGTGGACGAAGGTGAGATCGCCGAGCAGGGCGATCGTGCGGGAGGTGTGCGCCAGAGCGGCGCCGATAGCCGTGGACACCGTTCCGTCGATGCCGGCCACGCCGCGGTTGGACCGCACCGCGATGCCCTCGGTGTTCAGGCCCACCAGGGCGGCGTCGCGCACCGGGTTGGAGGCACCGAGTACCAGTTGGTCACCCGGACGCACCGCCGCGGCCACCGCGGCAGCGACATGCAACCCGGTGGTCAGCGGATGGGCGGCCAACTGAGCGTGAACCGCGGCCAGCGCACTGCGGTTGGCCTGCTCGCAGCGCCGCAACCACTGTGGGTCCGCGGTACCAGTGGTCCGCGCCCGGGTACCGGTGGCCTGGGAATTGCCCGACACGTCAGGCCAGCGCGGCCCGGTCGTCAGTGCGTACACCGGGATCGCGGGATCAGCCAGCAGAGCGGTGACCGGTCGGTGCAGCGTGGGCCGGCCCAACATGATGACCTGCCGGGGGCGGACCCGGCTCAGCGCCAACGGGTGCAGTGGGGTCACCGCATGCGGGGCAGTGGGCTCGGCGACGGTCGGCAGGTGCGCGAGGTTGGGATGCACCCCGGCGCCGTGTCCGGCAATAACGACGGTGTCTTCGGTGATGTCGATGTCAATCGGCTCGTCGAACGTCACCGGCGGGGTGTAGGTCCACGGCTGCCCGCCTGGCCGGCCGAGCGGAAACTGATTCGGATCCGAATCCGCATCGGGCACAAGGGGTTCGCGCAGCGGGATGTCGAACTGCACCGGCCCGGAATTGGCGGTGCGGGCCCCGGTGGCCGCCGCCAGCACCCGGCAGGTGGCCGAGCGCCACTGGGCGTTGAGCATCTCAAGCCTCTCGGCGCCCGTCTCGGCCAGGCCGGTGCTGATCGCCGCGCGCACCTGGGTGCCGAAGTAACCCAGCTGTTCCATGGTTTGGTTGGCCCCGGTGCCCAGCATCTCGTAGGGCCGGTTGGCGCTCAACACGATCAGCGGGACCCGGGCGTAGTTGGCCTCGACGACGGCCGGACCCAGGTTGGCCACCGCGGTGCCGGACGTCATCGCGATCGGTACCGGCCGACCACTGCCCGAGGCCAGGCCGACGGCCAGGAAGCCGGCGGTGCGTTCGTCGATCCGCACGTGGAGCCGCAACCGGCCCGCGCGGTCGGCGTCGGCCAGGGCAAACGCCAGCGGTGCGTTGCGGGAACCGGGGCACAACACCACGTCGGACACGCCGCCGCGAATGAGTTCGTCGACGACGACGCGGGCCTGGGCCGTCGAGGGATTCACGCCTACCAGCGTGTCACATCAGGCTTCCGTCGAAAAACTCCAGCATGGCGTTGTTGACCACATCGGGCCGCTCCAGAAAACCGAGGTGGCCGGCGTTGGCGATCTGGATGTAACGGCCGTTCGGCAGGGCCTCGCCGACCTCCCGGCCCAGCGCCGGCGGGGTGATGACATCGTCGGCGAATCCGATCACCAGCACCTCGGTGGTGATCGATCGGTAGGCAAGCAACCGGTTCTCCGCGGGCGCGACGGTCATCTGTGCCCGCCAGCCGGGCGTGCGAGGGAGCGGGAACGCGGTGAACATCTCGACCCACTCCCCGATCGCCGCGGCGTCGTTGATTGTTTTGGGCGAGAAGTTCTCCAGGACCCGCACTTTCGCCGCGTAGCCGGCCGGCAACTCGATGCCCGAATCGGCCAGTTCAAGATCGGCGGCGCGGAATGCCATGCGGGTCTCGTCCAGCCGGCCGCGGGTCCCCATCAGCACCACCCGGGTGAGGAGTTCCGGCCGGGACAACATCAATTCCTGGGCGATGAATGCGCCCATCGACATGGCGACAAGTCGCACCGGAGCGCCCACCACCGACTCAATCAGTTCGGCGGTGTCGGCGACCATCTCATCGGTGGAGAAATCGGAGAGGTCCTCGGTGGCTCCGATGCCGCGGTTGTCGAAGGTGATGCAGCGATACCCGGCGGCGATGAACGCAGGCACCTGGTGAATGTGCCAGGTGCGACCCGCGCCGCCGGTGCCGGCGATGAACAGCACCGGATCACCCGAACCCGTGTCGGTGTAGGCCAGTGTGGTCACCGGCGCGAGGCTAGCAGTGCGGGGCGGGCAGCAGGGCCCGGCAGGCCCGCACCCGCGCGATCCACCAGTCGCGCCGGTCGGCCGGGGCGGCCAGGGCGGCCAGGCGGGCCGGGTCGGGCACGACGTCGGTCACCGCAAGGCAGCCATCGGCGACCGCGAGGTCGGCGACGTCGTCGACGAACAATCCTCCGGTGCCCAGCCCGCAGGCGTGCTCCAGACGGGGCAGCGCCGCCGCGGCGGCGAGGCCGGCGGCGATGCCGACCGCGGAGTCCAGCGCGCTGGAAATGACCACCGGGATATCGATGGCGGCGGCGATACGCAGCAGAGCCGCGACGCCGCCCAGTGGGGCGACCTTGAGCACCGCGATGTCGACCGCGCCCGCCCGCACGACGGCCAACGGGTCGGTGGCCCTGCGGATGCTCTCATCGGCGGCCACCGGGATGTCGATGCGCCGTCGCAGGAGTGCGAGTTCAGCCACGGTGGCGCAGGGTTGTTCGAGGTATTCCAGCGGACCGTCGACACTGAGGGCGGCCGCGGCCGCAACCGCCTGCTCGAGCGTCCAGCCGCCGTTGGCGTCCACCCGCACCGTCGGGATCAGCGCCCGCACCGCGTTGACCCGGGCCACGTCCTCGGCCAGGGTCTGGCCCGGCTCGGCGACCTTCACCTTGGCCGTCGTCGCACCGGGAAATCTGGCCAGCACCTCGGCCACCTGCCCGGCCGGCACCGCTGGGACGGTGGCGTTGATCGGAATCGAGTCACGCCGCGCCGCAGGCCTTGTCCCGTAGGCGGATTCGATCGCTGAGGCAAGCCAGTACGCGGCTTCCTGCGGCGGATACTCCGGGAACGCGCCGAACTCGCCCCAACCCGCAGGGCCGTCGATGAGGGCGACTTCTCGCACCGTGATGCCGCGGAAGCGCACCCGCATCGGTAGCGCGACGACGTGCAGACGATCCAGCAGGTCGTCGAGGTCCATCAGTGTTTGACGGGCATCAGATCGCGCGTTCGCGATTCTCCCAGTAGGGCTTGCGCAGATCCTTCTTCAGCAATTTGCCGGTGGGGTTGCGCGGCAACTCCGCCACGATCTCCACGCTGCGCGGACACTTGTAGCCGGCCAGCTTTTCCTTACACCAGGCGATGAGTTCCTCCGGCGTGGCCTCCCGGCCGCCGGACAGCTCGACGACAGCCTTCACCGACTCGCCCCACTTCTCGTCGGGGATGCCGAACACCGCCGCGTCCCCGACCGCCGGATGGTCGGTCAACGCACGTTCGACCTCAACGGAGTAAATGTTCTCCCCGCCCGAGATGATCAGGTCCTTGAGGCGGTCCTCGACGAAGACAAAGCCGCCGTCATCGACGCGACCGATGTCACCGGTGCGGAACCAGCCGTCGGAGGTGATGGCCTCCTTGGTGGCCTCGGGCTTGTTGTGGTAGCCCTCCATCAACTGCGGGGTACGGAACCACAGTTCGCCCGGCTCGCCGGGGGCGACCGCCTCAAGGGTGTCCGGGTTGACCACTTTGACCTCGACCTTGAGTGCAGGCTGGCCGGCGCTGGTGAGCCGCTCGGGGTGGGCCTCGTCGCGATGCGCCTCCGGGGAGAGCACGGTGACCGCGCCGCACACCTCGGTCAGGCCGTACACCTGAACGAAATCGGTGTCCGGGAATTCCTTGAGGGCCTGGGCCAGCAACGCGGGCGGCATCGGGGAGGCACCGTAGACAAAGGTGCGCAAACGGTTGAACAACGCGATCCCGTCCGGACCCAACTCCATCACCTTGGCCAGCACCGCCGGCACCAGGAAGGTGCGGGTGGCGCCGGCCAACATGGCCCCGGCCAGCGACGCGCCGTCGACCTCGCGAGTCACGAAACTGGGAACGCCGGCATGCAAGCCCAACTGCGCGTAGGACGAACCGCCGACATGGAACAGCGGCATGGACACCATGTTCATGTCGTCGGGCTTGAACTCGGCGAAGGCGCCGCCGGCATTCATGGTGTGCGCCACCAGGTTGCCCTGACTGAGCCTGATTCCCTTGGGGTTTCCGGTCGTACCCGAGGAGTACATGATCACCGCCACGTCCTCGGGCGTGACATCGGCGCCGCGGCCGCGCGGTGTCGCGGCGGCCAGCATGGCTTCGTACTCGTCGGAATCGCCGCCCTCGGGCGTGACGGAGATGATGTGGGCGACGCCCGGGAGGCGGTCGCGGATCGCCTCGATCCCGGGCATGAGTTCGGTGCCGACGATCAGCAGTTTGGCGCCGGAGTCGTTGAGCACGTAATCCATCTCATCCCCGGCCAACCGGAAATTGATGATCGCCGTCGCCGCACCCAGCGATGCCGCCGCGATCGTGGTCTCGATACAGGCGGGATGGTTCTTATCCAGGAAAGCGACCACGTCGCCGCGGCCGATCCCGCGGTCGGCAAGCGCTCCGGCCAACCGGCGGACGCGGTCGTCGAACTGCGCCCAGGTCCATTTCCGGTCGAGGTAGATGACGGCGACGTCGTCGGGTTTGTTTTTCGCCCAGTACGCCGGTCGGTCGTCGAGGAAGCGGGGTTCAGGAGGTTGCGCCATACCGACTAGGGTGCCACGCCAGGGTTTGCCGCCGCAGGGGTTTTCGACCAAGCCACTAGCGGCACTGCAACACGACCTAGTCTGGTGGCCATGACTGAGATCGACCTGCTCCGCCATCCCCTGCATTCCGGCCACCTCACCGTCGCTGCACTACGCCGCAACGCCAACCGACCGGTGCTGTTCCTGGGCGACGCCACCCTCACCGGCGGTGAACTGGCCGAGCGGATCAGCCAGTACATCCAGGCCTTCGAAGCCCTCGGCGCCGGCACCGACGCCACCGTCGGCCTGCTGTCGCTGAACCGGCCCGAGGTGCTGATGATCATCGGCGCCGGCCAGACCCAGGGCTACCGGCGCACCGCACTACACCCGCTGGGTTCCCTGGATGATCACGCCTATGTGCTCGCCGACGGCGGCGCCACGTCGTTGATCATCGACCCGGTCCCGATGTTCGTCGAACGCGCCGTGGGACTGCTGGCGAAGGTGCCGTCGCTGCGCCAGGTCCTCACCCTGGGCCCGGTGCCGCCGGAGTTGGCTGACGTTGGAGTGGACCTGATCGCCAAAGCCGCCAGCTACTCGCCGAAACCCCTTGTGGCCGCCAACCTTCCGGCTGATCACATCGGTGGCATGACCTATACCGGCGGAACGACGGGCAAGCCCAAGGGAGTGATGGGGACCGTCGGTTCCATCATGACGATGACGACGGCACAGTTAGCTGAGTGGGAGTGGCCGCAGCATCCGCGGTTCCTGATGTGCACGCCGCTGTCGCACGCCGGGGCGGCGTTCTTCGTACCCGTCATCGTCAAAGGCGGCGAGCTGATCGTGCTGACCAAGTTCGATCCTGCCGAGGTGCTGCGGGTGATCGAGGAGCAGAAGATCACGGCGACCATGCTGGTGCCCTCGATGATCTATGCGCTGATGGATCATCCGGACTCCCATACCCGGGATCTGTCATCGCTGGAGACGGTGTACTACGGCGCATCGGCGATGAATCCGGTGCGCCTGGCCGAGGCAATCAAGCGGTTCGGTCCGATCTTCGCGCAGTACTACGGTCAGTCCGAGGCGCCGATGGTGATCACCTACCTGGCCAAGGGCGACCACGACGAGAAGCGGCTGACATCCTGCGGACGGCCCACGCTGTTCGCCCGCACCGCCTTGCTCGACGCGCAGGGACAACCGGTGCCGCAGGGCGAGATCGGCGAGATCTGCGTTTCCGGGCCGCTGCTCAGTGGCGGCTATTGGAATCTGCCGGAGGCCACCGCCGAGGCATTCTCCGGCGGTTGGTTGCACACCGGCGATATGGCCCGCGAGGACTCCGACGGCTTCTGGTACATCGTCGACCGGGTCAAGGACATGATCGTAACCTGCGGGTTCAACGTCTTTCCCCGTGAGGTGG
>SYAA01000256.1 GCA_005789055.1 Actinomycetota bacterium | reverse complement strand
CGTCATCATGATTTCGGCGAAACGCTCCCGCGCCGCCTGCCGGGGAAGTGCTTTCGCCAGTTCGGCACTCGACAGCGGCGTGAGATTTTTGACGTCGATATCGCCACGTCCCCACAAATCACGCGTGATGGATTCCAGAACGATCAGCTGCTCGGCGGTGGGACCACTCTTGGTGGATATGCCACCGAGAAGTCCTGCGACGATCGGTTCGACCTCGTCGGCGCGCACTACCTGCATCACGTGCTCCTTGAACTCGTCACTATCGGATGGGCAACGCGCGCCAGGCCTCGTGCGCGACGAACGCGCCGGCGCCCAGCAGTAGCACCGCAGTGATCCAACGACCGTGGACCGCCATGATGCGTTCGTAGGACTTTTTGATCCCCACGACGGCGCCGGGGTTGATCATTTCGATGATGGCGGGCAGCAACGCCGGAACGAGGGAGATGGCCGCAAAAATCGCGATGGCCGCGGCGCGCGACGCCGGGTTGGTGATCTGCACGATCTGGTGACCGGCGGCGATCGCGATCGGAAAGATTTTGGGGTGCAGGCCGCAGACCGCGAAGCCGGCTAACCCGGCGCGGGCGACGCGACCGGACGCGCTCATGTCCGCGGCCGGGTCCATGTCGCGCATAACCTTCGGGAAGCGCCGGGTCAGCGCGGTCCGCAGCTTTCCCGGCCGATGATCGGGTTCGGAAACATCGGCTATTGGGTTTCCACGCAGCGCATTCACCGCCTTGTAGACGCCGAGGGACAGCAGCGCACCGGCGATGAGTGCGCGAACGATGAATCCCGGCCACGAGTGGTGGCGCGTGGTCGCCTCGGTGCCCGAGATGTGTGCGATCCACAGGCCGATGCCGGTGGCGAAAGCGATGCCGAGTACCGCGCCGACGCCGAATGCGAATGACGCCCGCCGCGGTGCCACCTTGTCACCGGCGATGATCAGACCCAGCACCAGCGTCTCCGGGCTCAGTGCGATGGCCAGCGCCAGCGAGGCAACAACAGCAAGGTGAGAATCGATGATCGCATCCTTCCTCTGGGTCCTCCTGGGCCTCCGGCATGCCTCCGGTGGGCCTCTGGTGTGCCTCCGGTGGGCCTCGGTGGGCTAAGCTAGCAAAGCACGTTTCACAGGGCCCTGCCCGCGCACACGGCGGTCTGGGCGGCTCTCGTACGTCAACGAAAACGACGCCGGAGCGAGACACCCCCATGAGCCAGACACCCCTGAGCCAGACACCCCTGTACGACGCCTATCGAAAGTTTCTGGCCAACGCCGGAACACCTTTCACGGTGCCCGGCCACAAGCGCAATCCGGATCTGATCGATGACTTCCTGGCGTTCGATGTTCCGCATTACGGCGGAGTCGAGGATCGCCGCGCTACGACCAAGCGGCTCGCGACAGCCGAGCGTCTGGCCGGTGAACTGTGGGGCGCGGACTGGTGCGGCTTCTCTGTCCAGGGCTCCTCGCACGGCAACGAGGCGATCTGTCTGACGCTCGGCAAGCCCGGCGACAAGGTGGTCGTCGCCCGAACCATTCACAAGTCGCTGTTCTTCGGCATCGTGCTGGCCGGATTGGTGCCGGTCTGGATTCGCCCAGACGTCGACGAACAGACCGGCCTGACCGCCGGCATGCCGGTCAGTCGTGTCGCCGAAGCCTTGGCAGAACACCCGGACGCCAAAGCCGTGATGCTCGTCGAGCCAAGCTATGTCGGCGGCGTCTCCGACGTGGCCGCTCACGCCGAACTGGCGCACGCGCACGGCATTCCACTCACGGTCGACGCCGCGTGGGGCGCCCACCTCGGCTTCCATCCCGACCTTCCGCCGCACGCCATCGCCGCCGGTGCCGATGTACTCGTGACAAGCATCCACAAGCACATCACCGGATTCACGCAGTCCTCCATGGTGCTGGCGCAGGGCGAACGGATCGACCTCGAACGCCTCGACGCCGCGTTCGAGGGACTGCACACCACAAGTCCCTCCGGCGCCATTCTGGCCAGCATCGATCTGGCTCGCGCCCTGCTGGCCGACCGCGGCACAGAGTTGCTCGACCAGGCCATCCGATTGGCGAACGAGGCACGGGAACGGTTCCGCTCGGTGCCCGGGCTAGGCGTCGTCGGCAGCGAAATCGCCGACCGCTCCTCGGCTTTGCTCATGCACGACCCCACCAAGATCGTGCTGACCCTGCCCGGTACCGGTGCCGACGGCCAGTTGGTGGCCGACGTACTCGAGGCGCGGGGCCTGCATCTGGAGTTCGCCGACCGGGACACCTTCTGCCCGGTCATCACGCTGGCCGACACCCCGCAGACCGTCGACTTCATGGTGACCGAGATCATCCGCGCCATCGAGGAGCACCGCGGAGAACCCCGCGCGCTGGTTCCGATCACCGCCTGGACGCTGCAGCCCGATACCGCGATGACACCGCGGGATGCATTCTTCGCCGACCACGAACGGGTGTCGGCCGCCGACGCGATCGGCCGGATCGCCGCCGAGACCGCGGCGCCCTACCCTCCCGGAATCCCGGCACTGGCACCAGGTGAACGCATCAGCGCCACCGTGCTGGCGGCGCTGCAGGCCGAGGCCAAGGGGGGCACCCGGATCGCCTACTGCGGCGACCCGATGCTCGAGACGGTCCTCGTCGTCAAGGAATAGATGCGACGATTCCCGGGACTCTGATAGTCCGGGGCTCTGACTGCGAACGACCTGGAAGGTGAAACGATGAACGGCGCGCCACTGTTGGCCGCAACGCTGACGATCGCCACCGTCATGCTCGGCGGCTGCAGCCCGTCGACGGCGGCGCCGGAGATTCCGGTGGCACCCATACCGATCGAGGATCCGGCACCAGTTCCGATCGAGGATCCCGCACCCGCCGTCACCCCCGGAGCGCAGCCCCGACTGGCAGCCGAGCCCGCCCAGATCGCCGACGATCTCGTGGCGGACGAACTCGCGCTGCGCGATCCGTCGACGCCGGAGCCGGCACTGGTGGCCGCCGCACGACGTCAGCAGGCGGCGTACCGTGCCATCGGGCGAAACCCCGACTTGGACGCGATCGCCCGAGAGCGCATCCCCGCGGATCTGATGTTCGCTTACGACCGCAACGTCGACGCCCGTCGGCAACTCAACGCGATGGCACCGCCACGGCCCGACACACTGCCCGCGTGGCGCATCGTGCCGCCGGCACCGGCCGAGGAACTGCTGGGCTATTACCGCGAAGCCGAGGCGGCCACCGGAGTCGGATGGAACTACCTGGCCGCCATCAACCTGATTGAGACCCGCCTCGGCAGCATCGCCGGGGTCAGCACCGCCGGGGCACAGGGGCCGATGCAGTTCATGCCTCAGACCTGGGCGGCCTATGGCCGCGGTGATGTCAATGCGCCCCGGGATGCCATCATGGCCGCCGGCCGCTACCTGGCCGCGAGCGGTTTTGCGACCAACCGCGACCGGGCCCTGTTCGCCTACAACAATGCCAACGCCTACGTCCGTGCGGTCAGCGACTACGCGTCGGTGCTCGGCGCCGATCCCGCCGCCTTCGCGGGCTATTACCGATGGGACGTCTACTACTACACCACCGCCGGCGAGGTGCTGCTGCCCATCGGGTTCGCTGAGTCAACGCGTATTCCGGTCGCCGACTATCTGGCGACGCATCCGCAGTAGAAGCGCCCCGGCGTCGACAGTCTCAGCTGAAGACACTCTCGACGAAGCTTTCGCTGCCCTGTTTCCAGGCCACGACAAAGTTCCCAACGTTGTCGCGACTGATCGCCAAGCCGGGGCAAAACCAGCTTGCCTCGCCGGTGAAGAAGTGCGGGGAGCCGATCACGCCGCGCGCCCTGCCCTCGTCCCAGTCGGCCCGGACCGCCGCCTCGGTGGCGTCGGTGTCAAGGGGGTCGAGGCCGAAGCGGGCCGCGATCGCCGCGACGACCTCCGGTCGCCCGATATCGAGGCCCTGCTCGAACACCGCGTCGCGCAGTGCCATGCCGACGTCCTCGGCCAGCACCGGATCACCGGTGCGATCCGCTGCGGCGCTCAGTGCAAAGGCGGCCATCGACGTGGGCGGGAAGGTGTCGACCGAAAAGCCCGCGAACAGATCCGGCCGAACCGAGGCGCGCAGTGCCGTGATCTCCGCGGCGATGTGGTCCGGATCCAGCGGCGTGCCGTTGATCAATTCCAGCGGCCAGGCCCGGATGCGAAGGTGCGGTTCGGTGCGGCCTCGTTCGGCACGCCGGTCGATCAGCGTGTGCAGGCCCACGTGGGTGAACGGGCACAGGATGTCGGCGAAGACCTCAACGGTGTT
>SYAA01000255.1 GCA_005789055.1 Actinomycetota bacterium | reverse complement strand
TGGTAGTTCTGCAATGACCTGAACACCCGAATGAAGGTCTCCTGGGTGAGATCCTCGGCGTCGTGCTGGTTGCCGGAGAGCCGGTAAGCCAGCCGGTAGACCCGGTCGGCATGCTGACGCACCAGTTCATCCCACGACGGCATCGCCGCCCGGTCACCGGTGGCGTCGAACACCGCGGTGCCCTGCAGCTCCTCGGACGGACCGGCCAGGTTCGGCTCGGCGCCCTGCGCGACGGGGGTCATCGCGGCCGGGACGGTCAGTGTGGTGGTCGTCGGATCCTCCTGGTCAGCAGGGGCCAGCAGCGCAGCGCAGCTGGGTATCTCAACCGTCACAACAGCACGGCTCTGCGGGGTATTCCCGATCCGGCTCCCTCTACGCGCCATGTCCCCCACCTTTCCCGGCTGCGGTGTGCAACCCATGTGAGCAAACTAAATGTTGTCTGATAAATCAGCCCTTAACTGGCCGAACGTCAGGAATTGGTCATTTGTCAGCAAGCTGGTGCGGTTTCTCGACCACGGCCGGTGGGGGTGCTGGAGCCAGCCCTGGCGCGTCGGCCGACACAGCGGCGTACTTGATCTACGCTGCTGAGAATGTCCATCATCGATGATCCGGGCAGCCAACCGCGGCCGAGCCGGGCTGAGCGGATCCTGGCTCACGCTGAAGGTTCGATCTCCGAGGACGCCATCGTCTCGGCGGCCCGCGAGCGTGCGGTCGATGCCGGAGCCGGAGCGGTAACCCCCGCGGTCGGGGCGTTGCTGGGCCTGCTGGCCAGGCTCAGCGGAGGTAAGGCGGTTGTCGAGGTCGGAACCGGGACGGGTGTGAGCGGGCTGTGGTTGCTCTCCGGGATGCGCGACGACGGCGTACTCACCACGATCGACGTCGAACCGGAGCATCAACGCCTCGCCAAACAGGCGTTCAACGAGACCGGAATCGGTCCAGGACGCACCCGGCTGATCGCCGGGCGGGCTCAGGAAGTGCTCACCCGCCTTGCCGACGAGTCCTATGACCTGGTGTTCATCGACGCCGAACCGGCCGGCCAGCCGCACTTCGTCGTCGAAGGCGTGCGACTGCTGCGGCCCGGCGGCGTGATCGTGATGCACCACGCTGCCCTCGACGGCCGAGCGGGCGACCCGAGTGCGAACGACCCGGAGGTGACCGCGGTGCGCGAAGCGGCCCGGCTGATCGCCGAGGACGAACGGCTCACCCCCGTGCTCGTGCCGTTGGGAGACGGCGTCCTCGTCGCGGTACGCGACTGACCGGCGAAGGAAAACCCGGATGGAACTGATGACCGGCTTCGGCCTAGCGACCGCCGCCGGGCTCAACGCCTACATCCCCATGCTGCTGATGGGGCTGCTGTCGAAGTTCACCAGCCTGATCACCCTGCCATCGGGTTGGACCTGGCTGGAGAACAGCTGGGTTATGGCGCTTATTGCGGTTCTGCTCGCGGTGGAGATCGTCGCCGACAAGATCCCCGCCCTGGACACGGTCAACGACACAGTGCAGACCTTCGTCCGGCCCACGGCCGGAGGCATCGTGTTCGGATCCGGTACCGCGGCCCAGACGGCCGCGGTGAGCGACCCGGCTGAGTTCGCCCGGACCGGCCAGTGGGTACCGGTGGTGATCGGCGTCGTCACCGCGCTGGTGGTGCACCTGACCAAGACGGCGGTGCGGCCGGCCGCCAATGTCGCGACGGCGGGCGTCGCGGCGCCGGTGTTGAGCACCATCGAGGACTTCACCAGTGTCAGCCTGGTTTTCATCGCGATTCTGATTCCGGCACTAGTCGCGATCGTGCTGATCGCTCTCACCGTGGCGGCGGTGTGGCTGCTTCGCCGGCGCCGGCGTCGGGATCTGGCTCCGCGACCGGTTTAGATCCAGACGCCCTTGCCCACAGCGACCACGCCACCGGCGCTGATCGCAAAGCGCTCCCGGTCCAGTTCCGGGTCCACCCCGATCTGCTCACCGGGTCCGACGACGACGTTCTTGTCCAATATCGCGTGCCGAACCACCGCCCCGCGACCTACCCGGACCCCGGGCATCAGCACGCTGCCGTCCACGACGGCACCGTCTTCGACGACCACGTTGCTCGACAGCACCGAGGAGTGCACGGACGCCGCCGAGATGATGCTGCCCGCGCCGACGACCGACTCCTGCGCCGAACCGCCGTTGACGAACTTGGCCGGCGCAAGGTTTTCCGACTCCCCCCGGATCGGCCAGCGCTTGTTGTACAGGTTGAAAACCGGGTGGACCGAGACGAGGTCCATATGCGCGTCATAAAACGCATCGAGGGTCCCGACGTCGCGCCAGTACCCGTGGTCGCGTTCAGTGGAACCAGGCACGTCATTGTTGTTGAAGTCGTACACCGCCGCAACGCCCTCGGACACCAGTCGCGGAATGATATTTCCGCCCATGTCATGGTCAGACTGGTCATCCTCGGCGTCGGCACGGATCGCATCGATCAGCACCTTGGTGGTGAAGACATAGTTGCCCATCGAGACGAAGGTCTTCTCGGGATCGTCAGCAATACCCGGCGGGTCGGCCGGCTTCTCGACGAAGCTGCGAATGCGGCCGGTCGGGTCGGCGTCGATGCAACCGAAGGCGGTCGCCTCAGCGCGCGGTACCCGGATGCCGGCCACCGTGGCACCGGCCCCGCTGTCGATGTGGAACTGCACCATCTGCTCGGGATCCATCCGGTAGACGTGATCGGCACCGAACACGACGATGTAGTCGGGATCCTCGTCGTAAATCAGGTTCAGCGACTGATAGATCGCATCCGCCGAACCCGTATACCAGCGGGGGCCGAGTCGCTGCTGCGCAGGAACCGGGGTGATGTACTCCCCCGCCAATCCGCTCAACCGCCAGTTCTGCGAAATGTGCCGGTCCAGTGAATGCGACTTGTACTGGGTCAGAACGCAAATGCGCAGATACCGCGCATTGACCAGGTTCGACAGCACGAAGTCGATCAACCGATAGGCCCCGCCGAAGGGAACTGCGGGTTTTGCCCGGTCCGCG
>SYAA01000254.1 GCA_005789055.1 Actinomycetota bacterium | reverse complement strand
TGGCGCCGACGGGATCGTGGTCACCCACGGCACCGACACCATGGAGGAGACTGCGCTGTGGCTTGACCTCACCTACGGCGGCGACGCGCCGGTGGTACTTACCGGATCTTCGCGGGCAGCCGACGCGACCGACGCCGACGGCCCGGCAAATCTGCGTGATGCGCTGACGGTGGCGGCCAGCCCGCACGCGCGGGAACTCGGCGTTCTGATGAGCTTCGCCGGCGCGGTGCTGGCACCCTTGGGTACCACCAAACTCGGCGGCGCACAGGTATTCGGTGCCGCCGCTCAGGTCGGCACGGTTTCGCACGAGGCGTTCGAAATCACCACACCGAAGGAACGCCCTTACCTAGGACAGGTCACCTCTGCGCCCCGAGTGGATATCGCGGCCGCGTATCCCGGCGCAGATGGCACCGCGCTCGACGGCTTCACCGCCGCAGGCGCCCGCGGCGTGGTGATCGAGGCGATGGGGGCGGGTAACGCCGGCGCATCCCTGATTGACGCGGTGGCACGGGCTTGCCGGCGCGGTGTCGCGGTAGCGATCACCAGTCGGGTGCCGGGCGGACACGCCCGCCCGACCTACGGACCCGGTGCAGATCTGGTGGCAGCGGGGGCAGTGATGGTGCCGCGTTTGCGGGCCGGCCAGGCGAGGGTCCTGCTGATGGCCGCACTCGGGGCGGGACTACCCGTGGAGTCCACCGTCTCGCGGTGGGGCTGACTGGTCGGAGTCATCAGACGCATCGGGCCAGTCGAGACTGTCGACCGGGTTCGCGATGGTGAGTTCGGCGGTGTCGATGGTGAAGGTGCGCATCACCCCGGGGCCGCTGGCGCGGGTCTCGAACCGAACGCTGACCACGCCATGCCCGGCGCCCTGTACCCACCCGTGGCCGAACTCGGGGTGTTTGAGGTCGTCGCCGACTCGCCAACTGGAGATCCCGCTGGCCGGCTCGGGGAGCGCGGTATCGGTCGATTCGACGTCGTGGTGTTCAATCTCCGGAAACAGCGATTCCTGGCGCACGTCACTGAGGCCGGAGAACCCAACGCCCACCAGCCGAATCGGGCCGACATCGCTGGGGTCGAGCAGCAGGCGGCGCGCCATCGCGGTGAGCGTGCCTGCGTCTGCGGTGGCGTACGGCAGTGTGGTGGATCGCGTCAGCGTCGACATGTCCGACTTCTTGATTTTGACCGTTACCGTGCGAGCGCCGCGTCCATCGCGCTCAAGGCGCCGATGGGCGTGCTCGGCGATCGACATCGACGCCTGTAGCAGTTGCTCGAGAGTGGTCAGGTCGGCGTCGAAGGTGGATTCGGCACTGATCTGTTTGGCCTCGGCCCGCTCAACCACCGGTCGGTCATCAATTCCCCTGGCCAGCGACCGCAACGCCGGTCCGGCGGCCCCGCCGAGGATGCTGGCCGCCTCCGCGTCGGACAGCGCCGCGAGTGCACCCACCGTTTCAACTCCCAACCGGCGCAGTCTTTCCTCGGCCACGGGCCCGATCCCCCACAGCCGACGCACCGGTAGGCCAGCAAGCAGTCGATGCTCCTCGTCGCGCCGGATCACCCTCACCCCGTCGGGTTTGGCCAGTTCGGAGGCGATCTTCGCGATCTGCTTGCCCGACCCGGCACCGACCGAGGTGACCAGGCCGGTCTGCTCCCGGACCCGCACCCTCAATCGGATGCAAAACCGTTCAACCGTCTCGGCGTCAGCGCCGACCAACTCGGCCGGCTCGCCGAAGGCCTCGTCGAAGGAGAGTTGCTCAAGCACCGGAACCAATGTCCGGACAGTGTCCATCACCCGTCTGCTCGCGATGTGGTAGACCGCGCCGCGCGGCGGTAGCACCACGGCCGCCGGCCCGATCAGTCGGCGGGCCTGATGCACGGGCATCGCCGAGCGTGCACCGAAAGCGCGTGCCTCGTAACTAGCCCCCGCAACCACACCGCGGCCACTCCGGCCACCGACCAGAACCGGTCGGCCCCGCAATGTCGGCCGAGTCAACTGCTCAACGGACGCGAAGAAAGCGTCCATATCGAAGTGCAGCACCCAGCGCACCGAGCCGCTCATGCCTTTGCGATCGCCACCCGAACGCCGTCGCCGATGTCGACCGCCAAACCCTCGGCTGGATCAACGAAATCGAAGCTCGTCGCCAAGATCTCCCCGGCAATAAGGTCGCGGTGGGTGCGGGCCCACTGCGCGCGTTCGGCCGGCACCGCCATCTGCACGGCGATCCTGTCGCTAACGTCCAAGCCGGTCGACTTTCGCAGGTCCTGTAGTTCGCGGATCCGGTCTTTGGCCCAGCCCTCGGCCTCCAGTTCCTCGGTAAGGGTTCCATCCAGGACTACCAGCCCCGCGCCGCCAGGCAACGCGGCGGTGTACTCCTCGTCGGCGGCAACCAGTCTGGAGTTGTACTCGTCAGCGGTCAGCACGATCTCGTCGGCGGTGAGTGTGCCGTCGGGGTTGAGCACTCCGCGACCGGACTTAACCGCCTTGATGGCGTCCTGCACGGATTTTCCCAGCCGCGGACCCGCGACCCGGGCGTTGACCGCGAGTTCGAAGCGGCCGTAGGCGTCGATGTCGTCGGTCAAGTCAACGGCCCTGACGTTGAGTTCATCGGCGATCAGATCGGCGAACGGTCGCAGCTTCTCTGAATCAGCGACCGCCACTGTCAGTTTGGAAAGCGGAAGCCTAACCCGAAGCTTCTTGGCTTTGCGCACCGAAGATGCCGCCGAGCACACCTCACGCACCTGATCCATGGCGTCGACCAGATCCGGATCCGTGGGCAGGTCTGTGGCTTGGGGCCAATCGGTCAGGTGCACCGAACGTTCACCGGTGACACTCCGCCAGATCAGCTCGGTGGTCATCGGAAGCAGGGGCGCCGCCAGCCGGGTGGTGACCTCGAGGACGGTGTGCAGGGTGTCGATCGCGTCGCGATCCTCATTCCAGAAACGAGAACGCGACCGCCGGACGTACCAGTTCGTCAGCGCCTCGGTGAACTGCCGCAACAGCTCACACGCCCCGGAGATGTCGCAGACATCCATGGCACCGGTGAGGTCATCACGCAGCGCAGCAAGTTTGGCCAGGATGTAACGATCCAGCACGTGGGTGGAATCGGTGCGCCACCGACCGACCTGCGGGGCGTACAACGTAAGGAAGCTGTAGGCGTTCCACAGCGGGAGCTGGACTTGGCGGACTCCTTCGCGAATCCCGTGCTCGGTGACGATCAGGTTGCCACCGCGGAGGATCGGCGAAGCCATCAGGAACCAACGCATGGCATCAGACCCGTCCCGGTCGAACACCTCATTGACATCGGGATAGTTGCGCAGCGACTTACTCATCTTCGCCCCGTCATTGCCGAGCACGATCCCGTGTGCCACGCAGGTTTTGAACGCCGGGCGGTCAAACAGCGCCGTTGCGAGAACATGCAGCGTGTAGAACCAACCTCTGGTCTGACCGATGTACTCGACGATGAAGTCGCCGGGGTTATGACCGTCGACCTGCTTGTCAGGGTCGGCGGAATCGACGCCGTGGAACCACTCTTCATTCTCAAACGGATAATGCACCTGCGCGTACGGCATCGACCCCGAGTCGAACCACACGTCGAAGACGTCTTCAATCCGACGCATCGTCGCCGTGCCAGTCGGATCATCCGGATTCGGCCGGGGCAACTCGTCGGTGTTGGGCGGGGGCGGGTTATCCGGCCGCACCCCGAAGTCACGCTCAAGTTCGTCGAGGCTGCCGTAGACGTCGATACGCGGGTAGGCCGGGTCATCGGAGGTCCACACCGGAATCGGTGTGCCCCAGTATCGGTTTCGTGAGATCGACCAGTCGCGTGCGCCGGAGAGCCACTTGCCGAACTGGCCGTCTTTGACATGCTCGGGGTACCAGGTGATCTGTTGGTTGAGCTCAACCATTCGGTCCCGAAAATCCGTCACCTTCACGAACCAGGATGACACTGCGCGGTAGATCAGTGGGTTGCGGCACCGCCAGCAGTGCGGGTAAGGGTGATCGTAGGTTTCATGCCGGATCAGTTTCGGAGCATTGACTGCAGCCGGTCCGGTCCCGTTCTTGAGGTCCTTGATGATCAGGGGGTTGGCGTCGAAAACCAGCGTGCCCTGGTAGTCGGGCACGGTCGCATCGAACCGGCCCCGTGCGTCGACCGGAGTGACCGGGGTGATTCCAACGGTGTCGGTGGTGGCTTTGTCGTCCTCGCCGTAGGCCGGCGCCATGTGCACGATCCCAGTGCCGTCCTCGGTGGTGACAAAATCTCCGCGCAGCACCTGAAAGGAATTCACCGAGTCGGCAAAATACGCAAACGGCGGTGAGTACCGCAATCCGAGCAACTGCTCGCCGGTGTAGGTGGCGAGGATCTCGGGCTCCTCCCCCAGCTCCCGGGCATAGGCGGCCAGGCGGGCTGTGGCGAGGACGTGCCGGTTTCCTTCCGAGGCGATCACTGCATACTCCACACCGGGGTTAACCGCCACCGCCTGATTGGACGGCAGCGTCCACGGCGTCGTGGTCCAAATCAAAAGGTAGGCGCCGTCGAGATCGGATCCTGGTGCGGTGACTCGGAATCCGACCGTGACCGCCGGGTCCTGGCGGCTCTGGTAGACGTCGTCGTCCATCCTCAACTCGTGGCTGGACAGCGGGGTCTCGTCATTCCAGCAATACGGCAACACCCGCACGCCTTCGTAGGCCAGACCTTTGTCCCACAGTTGTTTGAACGCCCAGATCACCGATTCCATGAACGATAGATCCAGAGTTTTATAGTCATTGTCGAAATCCACCCAGCGGGCTTGCCGGGTCACATACGCCCGCCACTCGTTGGTGTAGCGCAGTACTGAATCGCGGCAGGCATCGTTGAAAGCCCCGATGCCCATCGCTTCGATTTGGGCCTTGTCAGTGATACCCAGTTGACGCTGTACCTCGAGTTCAGCCGGCAGTCCATGGGTGTCCCAGCCGAACCTGCGCTCGACCTTGTAGCCACGCATGGTGCGGTAGCGCGGCACGATGTCCTTGACGTAGCCGGTCAGTAAATGCCCGTAGTGCGGTAGGCCGTTGGCGAACGGGGGCCCGTCGTAGAAGACGTACTCCTCGGCGTCCGACCGTCGCTCAATGCTGGCTTGGAAGGTGTCGTCGTTGGCCCAGTAGTCCAGAACCTCACATTCGAGGGCCGGGAAGTCCGGCGCGCCGCCGGCAAGTTTCGGGTAACCGGTCGCGGTTACTGGATCGATCAC
>SYAA01000030.1 GCA_005789055.1 Actinomycetota bacterium | reverse complement strand
ACCTCTGCAGCAACAGACTTCCGATCCGGTCACCCGCCATCACGGCGCGGCGGCCGCCATCGGTAGACGTGGACTCGGCAAGCCGATCAGGCGTCGGCCGGTAGGACCCCGCACCCAACAGAGGATGGGCGCGGGCACTCCACCGGCTAGACCCGTGAGGACACCGAAAACACAGGGTGGTGCAAACCGCTCCGGTTCACCGTCACGCCCAGCAGGCGTGCCGGTCCGCCGGACAGCATGCACCACCCGCGGCCAAGACCGTTCGGGCCGCAACCGAACAGAACTCACTTCTGCTCAGTGATCAGGAACGGTTCGATCGCCGCCCGCAGGTCCGCTGCCTTCGGCACACCGGAGGACCGGTAACGCTGGCGCCCGGCGGCGTCGAAGATGAACGTCGTCGGCAGCGACAGCACCGAGAGCTTGCGCGCTGCAGCCGGCGCGGCGTCCATGTCGATCTCGACGTGGGCGACCTCGGGCAACTCGGCGCAGACCTGATCGATCACGCGGCGTACCGCGGCGCAGGGACCGCACCATTCGGCGGTGAAGTGCACGATCGTCGGCGCCGTCAATGACAGCCCCAAATCGGTGGTGTCGAGGTCGGCCGGGTCGGCGATGTCGCGCAATACCCCCGAACGCCGGTTGTGCAGTACTCCCGCCGCGCCGGCAAGCCCCAGGGCAGCGGCGATAGCCGCTGCCGCGGTGACAAGGGCACTCATGATTGGGTGAAACCGTCGAGTCGTACGGTGACGTTGGTGTCTATGCCTTCGATGATGATGTCGGAGCCCCGGGCGCCCTCGGTGGTCGGTCGCAGGCCGAATGGCAATCGCTGCCCGGGCATGGTGGCCGCGAACGCGCCGAGGACAGCCGCGCGCCTGTCGTTGGGCACCGGTTGATCGGCGGTGTTCGGACCGGTCACCACTGCGGTCGGGGTAAAGATCAGCGTCGTCTGCTCGGGGCCGGCGACGGACAGGTCGACGGTGACGCTCACCCGCTTGTCGAACCCGGCGTTCGTCGGGGTTCCGGTGAACACGAGTCCCCTGTTGCCGGAGATGCCGGATTCCGTGGTGCCACCGGTGGCGTCGTTGGTGTCGGCTGCGGGCGCCCCTACCGAGAGGTCCTTGACGCCGATGAAGCCGCCAAGGTGGCGGGAGTCGATGATGATCCGGCTCTCAAGCTTGCCGACCGGCAGATCGGCGTCGGGCAGCATCAGCCAGGAGGCCTGCGTCAAACCGATATCGTGCATGGTCGCCTCGAGTGCGACTTTGCCCACCACGGGGTGATCGACGCCGCCAGCCCTGATCTCCAGTTCGCGGTAGCGGTGCGCGAGCGCCTGGGGGATGAACGGAAAGCCCAGGATCGCCACCCAGGGATCGAAGGGCAGGCCGGTGGCGGAGCGGAGATGGCGCGACAGCTGGTATTCCGCATAGATCGCGGCCGCGGTGTCGACGCCGACGCCGCCTGCGACGACGGTGAGCACCGTCGCCACCGCCGTCACTTGCTTTCGCACGCCGATATTGTGTACTACCGCGATTTCCGGCCCTCCGAATCGCCGGTAACGGCAGGTCGGGGGTTAGAGTGACTCCGACCCTGGAGAAACCGTTGGACCTGTTACTTCTGACTGCTGATCCGAATCCTGACTCGGTGCTGCCCTCGTTGTCACTGCTGGCGCACACCGTGCGCTGCGCGCCGAGCGAGGTTTCCTCGTTGCTCGACGCCGGTGCGGCCGACGTCGCCCTGGTGGATGCACGTCATGATCTGGCGGCGGCCCGGGGCCTGTGCCGATTGCTGGGATCCACCGGTGCCCCGGCGCCAGTCGTCGCCGTGGTCAATGAGGGTGGTCTGGTCGCGGTGAACACCGATTGGGGTATCGACGATATTCTCCTGCCGGGCACCGGCCCGGCAGAGATCGACGCTCGACTGCGCCTCCTGGTGGGCCGACGCGGCGGACTGGCCAATCAGGAGAAGCTGGGCAACGTCAGCCTGGGTGAACTCGTCATCGACGAGGGAACCTATACCGCCCGATTGCGTGGCCGCCCACTGGATCTGACGTACAAGGAGTTCGAACTACTGAAGTACCTGGCGCAGCACGCGGGCCGGGTGTTCACGCGAGCACAGCTGCTGCAGGAAGTTTGGGGCTATGACTTCTTCGGCGGAACCCGAACCGTCGACGTCCACGTCCGGCGGTTGCGCGCCAAGCTCGGCCCCGAGTACGAGGCCCTGATCGGCACGGTTCGTAACGTCGGCTATAAAGCGGTCCGCCCAGCGCGCAACCGGGCCCCGGAAGCCGATTCCCCGGAAGTGCTTTCCCCGCCCGCGGACGATCCGGGGCTGAGCCAAGACGACTCAAGTGCAGGCAGGCCTGACGACACCACCGCCGGCCTATCGCACTCGCTGCCCGGCCGGTGAGGGCTGCCCCCTGGCGTAGTGCGCTGACCCCATCGGAGGTGTCCGGAGTTCGCGCTGTCATCGATGCGGCCCGGGGTGTCGACGGCATCAGCCCGGTGGGGGAGCAGGTGCTGCGGGACCTCGGCCGACACCGCACCGAACATCTCGTCGTCACGGATCCGTCCGACCCGCGCACCATCACGGGCTACCTCAACCTGGCACCGAGCCGCACCGACGCCGACGACGCGACAGTGGAATTAGTTGTGCATCCCGATGCCCGCCGAAGCGGCGTCGGGAGCGCTCTGGTGCGGGCAGCGATCGAGCGCAGCGGTCCGCTGGTGCGGTTCTGGGCCCATGGCACCGGGCCGGGCGCGCGCGCCGTTGCCGACGTCTGCGGGTTGCGCCCTGCGCGTGAGCTGATCCAGATGCGCCGACTGTTGCAGGACATCCCGGAACCTGTCGTGCCTGCCGGTGTCTCCGTTCGCACCTACCGCGGCCCCAGGGACAACCCCGAGCTTTTGCGGGTGAACAACGCCGCCTTCGACTGGCACCCTGAGCAGGGCGGCTGGGCGGATGCCGATGTCGTCGACCGTGTCGCCGAACCCTGGTTCGATCCGAGCGGACTGTTCCTCGCCTGCGACGACGCCACCGGCGCGCTACTGGGCTTTCACTGGACGAAGGTGCACGCCGATGACGCCGACGGGCCGGTGGGCGAGGTGTACGTGGTTGGCGTCGACCCCGCGGCCCAGGGCCGCGGCCTGGGCCGGGCACTGACACTGGTGGGACTGGACCACCTCGCGCAGCGGCTGGCGCCCGTTCCGGAGCCGGCCGTGATGCTCTACGTCGAAGCCGATAACGTCGCCGCGATCCGGACGTACCAGGGGATCGGGTTCACCGTGGCCAGGGTGGATACCGCGTATGCGCCGGGCTAACCGAGGGCTGTTCACCCTTCGTTTACCCATGCTCCACAAGTCGTCCACCGGTGCCTAATATGTTGGCGGCGAGGGCATTCAACGGAAAGTAGGCACGGGTGGATCTGACCGGCTTCGGCAAGGTGTTCGTTTCTTCGGCCTCAGCGTTGGCGATCGCCGCGCTCACCGCCTGCGGCAGTGACAACAACACGACCGCGGCGTCATCCTCGGTCGGCGGTGATGCCGGCGGCGCCGCCGTGGACTGCGGCGGGAAGAAGGCGCTGAAGTCCAGCGGTTCCAGCGCCCAGGCCAATGCCGTGACCCGGTTCGTCACCGCCTACGAGGCCGCCTGCCCGGGCTACACCCTGAACTACACGTCCAGTGGTTCCGGCGCGGGGGTGTCCGAATTCTTGGGCGGCCAGACCGATATCGGCGGGACCGATTCACCGTTGAACGCGGACAAGGGCCAGGTGGAGAAGGCCAAGGCGCGCTGCGGCGGCGCGGATGCCTGGAACCTGCCTGTGGTGTTCGGACCGATCGCGATCACCTACAACGTGGCCGGCGTCGATTCGCTGGTTTTGGACGGGCCAACCGCGGCCAAGATCTTCAGCGGCGCGGTGAGTAGCTGGGACGCCCCGGAGATCGTGGCCCTCAATGCCGGTAAGTCGTTGCCGGCGGAGCCGATCGTGGTGATCTTCCGCAGTGACGAGTCCGGCACGACCGACAACTTCCAGAAGTACCTCACCGCTGCCTCTGATGGAGCGTGGGAGAAGGGCGCCGGAAAGACCTTCAACGGGGGGACCGGCGAGGGCGCCAAGGGCAACGAGGGCACTTCCGCGGCGATCAAGTCCACGCCTGGTTCGATCACCTACAACGAATGGTCGTTCGCCAAGAATCAGGGCCTGTCCATTGCCGACATCATCACCTCGGCGGGACCAGACCCGGTGCGGCTGTCCGTCGAAACCGTCGGAAAGTCGATCGACGGTGTGAAAGTCAAGGGCCAGGGCAACGACCTGGTGCTGGACACGTCGACGTTCTACCAGCCCACCGAGACCGGTGCCTATCCCATCGTGCTCGCCACCTACTCGCTGGTCTGCTCGAAGTATCCGGACGCCGACGTCGCTCCCGCTGTCCGGGCCTTCCTGACGGTGGCCCTCGGCAAGGGCCAGGAGGGATTGACCGACAACGGGTACATCCCGGTCCCGGATTCCTTCAAGGGCAAGTTGTCGACCGCGATAACCGCAATCTCCTGAGTCACCTCGTCGTGATAGCCGGGCGCCATGACGATCACACCTGAGCCGAGCCTGGGCACCCCGCCCGGGGTGCCATGGGCCGGGCATACTTCGATGATGACCACCGGAAAGCCGTCGGGTTCGCCGGGGTTGGGGAAGTCGCCCGCCGGGCTGCGCAGCGGTGGGCGATGGGGCGACCGGATTTTCGGCTCCCTGGCTCTGGCAGCGGGAGCGACGATCATCGCCGCGATCGCTCTGATGGCGTTGTTCCTGATCATCAGGGCGGTGCCGTCGTTGCAGGCGAACAACGCCAACTTCATCACCAGTTCGGAGTTCAGTACGACCGACTCCGACAACCTCCGGTTCGGCATCGCTGAACTGTTCCAGGTGACCATCCTCAGCTCACTGTTCGCTCTGATGATCGCGGTGCCGATCGCGATCGGTATCGCGGCCTTCCTGACGAATTACGCGCCACAGCGGCTGGCCCGACCCTTCGCGGTCTTGATCGACATGCTCGCCGCGGTGCCGTCGATCGTGTTCGGGCTGTGGGGCATCTTCGTCCTGGCGCCGTGGTTGGAACCGCTCGCGCGTTTCCTCAACGACAATCTCGGATGGCTTTTCCTGTTCAGCAAGGGCAACGTCTCCTTGGCAGGTGGCGGAACGATCTTCACCGCCGGGATCGTCCTCGCGGTGATGATCCTGCCGATCATCACCTCGGTGACCCGTGAGGTGTTCAGTCTCACGCCGCGGGGGCAGGTCGAGGCCGCGCAGGCCCTCGGAGCCACCAAGTGGGAGGTCATCCGCATGACCGTCATTCCCTACGGCCGCAGTGGCATGATCGCCGGTTCCATGCTGGGGCTGGGCCGAGCCCTCGGTGAGACGGTTGCGGTCCTGATAATTTTGCGGTCAGCCGCGCAGGCCGGGCATTGGTCGCTGTTCGACGGTGGTTACACCTTCGCGTCCAAGATCGCCTCGGCGGCAGCGGAATTCAGCGCGAAGCTCCCCACCGGGGCCTACATCGCGGCCGGCTTGGTGCTGTTCATCCTGACCTTCGTCGTCAACGCGTTGGCACGTATCGCTTCCGGCGGAAGGGTGAGCGGCGGATGACCGCGGCCGAGACGCCCGCTGTCGAAACACCCGCCGCGGCCCCCACCTTCCATCCGATCAGTTCGGCCCGCAAGGTCAAGAATAAACTCGCCGCGACCCTTTTCACCGCTGCCTTCGCGATCGCCACAATTCCGTTGCTCTGGTTGCTCTTCACCGTCGTCGAGCGCGGATT
>SYAA01000253.1 GCA_005789055.1 Actinomycetota bacterium | reverse complement strand
GTCCTGATCGAAGAACGACGCCGGTGCCCACGCGAGGCCGTCGTCGATGGTGCGTAGCGCATCGGCGTCGATGCGCAACCGCTGGTCGCCGACGACGCTGATGTCGTCGGTGAAGGCGATGCCGACGCGGTCGATCGCGAAACCGTGCCAGGTCGGGCTGGCTCCGAGACCCGGATCGGTGAATCTGCCGGCGCCGCTGGCCGGGACGGTCTTGGCCAAAGTCAGGCCCGCCGGGTTGACGATGGTTCCGAGGACTACGCCGTTACCGCCTACGTCACCGGACGTGCTCATGGGGTGATTCTAGATGCAGCAATGCAACTCGAGGCATGTCCCTGCAGCTGTTCCCTACACCTTTCGGGGCTCTAGGCCAGCCCCTCTGCGGCGCTAGGCAACTGAGACGACGGTGCCCTCCACAACATTCACGGTGAAATTCCGCGAGATTGCCGCGCCCGCAGAGTCTGTAGCGGTGATGGTGAGTGAGACGGTCGGCTCCGTGCCGTAGTCCAGAGATTCCGTGTCCCGGAGTTTCAGGACCTCAGCTCCGTCGACCGTCGTGATCTCGAAACGCGAATCAGACACTGCGAAAGTTAGGACGTCCCCCGGATTGGGGTCATTTGCCGCAACTATTCCCACCCGCGCCCCGGTGACCTTTTCCGTGACGGTGGGGGTTTCTATTTTGTCAATGAGCGCTGAGACGTTGGCATCCGTCGAGAGCGTTGTGTAATAGGTGAACGTTGTAGACTCGCCCGCAGCTAGGGTGCCGGCCTTGTAGATGATGCCGATCGCACCATCCTCGGTCTGGCTCAACCCGGTCAATTGGTTGGATGAGTCGTACTCGTAGGGATTGGAGTTGGAGAATCCCCCGAGATATACCAGGGCCTTCGCGTCTCTCGTCAAGTAGAGGATCGTCGCCTGTTGTCCGGTTAACGACTCGTAATTGTCGCCTGGGAGGCTGGTGGCCGACACAGCGGCCACGCCGTCAGTTGCCACCTGGCCACGCACCGTATTGATGGTTGTGTAGGACCCTCCTTGGAAGACCGTGTTGTCCGGATCGAACGAACGCATGTATTCCACGTTGCTCAAGGGCGATTCTCCCACGTTGGTCAGCTCCACGGTTGTCTGGAAGAAACTGTCATTGACCCGGAAGCTATGAATCTGTGTTGTGGAGAGGACGTCATCGACGATTGCGGCAAAGGTTCCCGAAAGTATGTCTCCGGAGGACGTGTCGGTGACCGATGCATCGCTGATCGCCACATTGCCGTCATCGCCGTTGAGTGCGGAAAACCCGCCGTATTGCGTGCCGTTGAACCCGACGGACCACCGCTCTTCGGGAGAGCCAGGGAAGAAGAAGTCGATTCGGGCATCTACGCCATTTCCGAAGCCATCGACGTCGTTGCTCAGTCCGATTTTGGCGTTTTCGGTACTCCCTCTTTTCGTTCCGAAGAATCCGCTCGGTCTGCCGCTCGGGCTCGCCGTGCCAAACGAACCAACGGCGCTGAGCCCGGTCTCGATGAAATTGCCACCGAGGAACAGTTCGCCATCGACGAGGGTGTGCCGACCGCCCGCTGGAATCGCCGGGACACTTGGCTGGCTTGAACTCAGATACGCGCGTAGCAAGTCCTCAGACCCACTGAATGCGAGTGAAAGGGAATCCGGAGCGACATTCGGTGCCGGACTGGTGATTGTGACGGTCACCGGTACCGCTGCCACGCCGCCATGGCCGTCGGTCACCGTGATCACGAAGGTATCGGTAGTGCCGGCGCCAGCTGCAGCGCGGGCATCCGCGGTGGGCGTGTACGTAAAGGCGCCGGTGACCCGGTCGATCGTAACGGCACCTAATGCGGTTGTTTCCGGAGCGGAGTAGACGGTGGTGTCGCCGTCGATGTCACTAGCAGTGAGGGTACCTGTGATTGCACCGCTCCCGGGGTTTGGAAGACCGAGGACCGGTGTGCCGCCCGTCGGGTCGGTATTGGCAGGGTCAATGGTCACGCTGATGGGAACGGCGATGGTGCCTCCGTGTCCGTCGGTGACCGCGAGGGTGAAGGTGTCGGTCAGGTCGGCTGCACTGGCGTCGTCAGCAGCTGCGGCGTGCCGAGCCGAAGGATCCGGGGTGTAGGTGAATGCTCCGGTGGCCGGGTCCACAGTCAGGGTGCCGCGGGTGGGTGCGGTGACAGCGGCGACCGCAGTGGTGTCACCGTCGGCGTCGCTGACGGCCAGTGCCCCGGCGACTGCACCCGTCGATCCGTCCGCGGTACCGGTGCTCGCGACCGCGGTTGGTGCGACGTTGGCCGGGAGGATCGGCACCGAGATCCGGCTGGTGGTGATTCCGCCGTGCCCGTCGTTGACAGCCACGGTGAAGGAGTCTCCGGGCGCAGTTGCCGCGAAAGTACCTCCGCGGTTGGAGTAGAAGCTCTGCGGTAGTCCGAGAGGTGCTCCGGCACTGAAGGTCGTGACCACCAGGGTGATGACCTGACCGGCGGTGAGGTTGGCCGTGACTTGCGGGCAGAGGCCCGCAGAACCTGCGCAGCCGGTGACGGTGGCTCCGGCGTCGACGTGCTCGGAAGGTCCGGTGTCATCGTTGACCGCCAGACGCCCGACGCCGGGGGCGCTCGGGTTGAATGTGCCGCTATAGATCTCCATCACGGTGTCGACCGGGGCACTGGTCTGGCCGAAGATGTAGGTTCCGGTTTCCGCTGCGGTGAAATAGGTAGCGACGTAGTTGTAGGTGCCGACGCCGCTAGTCCACCCGCCGTAGGTTCCCATGGTCACTGCGGCGGGATTGCTCAGGGTGATCGTCTGAAGCCCGGTGCCGGTGCTGCCCGACTCCCGGGCCGCATCGTGGCGGGCATCGGCGGTCGGGGTGTAGACGAAGACGCCGGTGGCCGGATCGATGGTGACGGTGCCGTTTAGGGGTCCGTCGACGATGCTGTAGGTGGGGGTGTCGCCTTCAGCGTCGGTGACAACCATCGTGCCGGTGACGGCACCGGTGGATACGTTCGGGTCGCCGACGGTGGGGGTGCCGAAGGCCGGGGCGGTATTGGCCGGGAGGATGTCCACTGTCACTGGAACCAGCGTCGTGCCGCCGTGGCCGTCGGTCACGGCGAGGGTGAAGGTGTCGGCGATGTCGGTATCGGTGGCGCCGTCGGCGGCGGCGGCGTGCCGTGCCGAAGCGTCCGGGGTGTAGGTGAACGCTCCGGTAGCCGGATCCACAGTGAGGGTGCCGCGGGTGGGCGCGGTGACGGCGGCGACCGACGTGGTGTCGCCGTCGGCGTCAGTTGCGGCGAGCGATCCTGCGATGACACCGGTTGCGGCATCGGCCGTTGCGACCGTGGGTGTGCCGGCGACCGGATTGGTATTGAAGGGGCCGACTGCAACGGTGACGACCGCGGCGGTAGTGCCGCCGTGCCCGTCGGAGATCGTCACGGTGAAGGTGTCGGTGCGCTCGGCTGCGGTGGCGGCGTCAGCCGCGGCGGCGTGGCGGGCGTTGGCGTTGGGGGTATAGACGAAGGTGCCGTTGGCGGCGATGACTGCAGTGCCTTTGTCGGTGCTGACAGCGGCCGGATAGGTGGCTGCGTCGCCGTCGGCGTCGGTGATGGACAGTGCCCCAGCGACGGCCCCGGTGGTTACGTTCGGGTTGCCGATGGTCGGGGCAGCGGCGACGGGATTGGCGTTGGCCGGCGCGATGGCGACGGTGACCGGAACCAGGGTGGTGCCGCCATAGCCGTCGGCAATCTCAAGGGTGAAGGTGTCGATGAGTGCATCGGCTGCGGCACCCTGTGCCGAGGCCTCGTGCCGCGCGACCGCGTTGGGTGTGTAGGTAAAGGCACCGGTTGCGGAGTTGAGTTGGACAGCACCGCGTAGTGGCGCGGTCTTCGTGGTGAACGTGACGGTGTCTCCGTCAGCGTCACTGGTCGCGACAGTCCCCAGCACCGCACCGGTTGACGGACTGGCCGCACCCACTGAGGCTTCCTCGACTACCGGGGAGGCGTTGACAAAACCTACCGGAACGGTGACTCTGACGATTTTGGTATCGGGGTTCATCACGCCTGCCCACGCCAGCTGCCGCACTAGGTGGTGGACAACTCCCGCAAGTCCGTACCTGTGCCACGGATTCGCGGTGTCGGACACCGAGGCGACGAAACTGTCCGTTCCACCGGTGTGGGCGAACTCGGCATCCGGGGTGTAGGTGTAGGTGCCGTCTTCGGCGATCTCGACAGTTCCCTTGGATGGGTTGCTGACGGCGTAGGTCAACACATCGCCGTCGACGTCAGCGCCGCCGAGGTTGCCGGTCACGACGACCTTTAACGGATCCGCGGTGGCGGTGGTCAGACTCAGCGTCGGATGCGAATTCCAGAGCGTGTAATGGATTCGCCGGATCCCGACCCAGACACCGGCGACGAAGTCGCTGACCGGCATCGCCGGGCCCGGCACTCGCGGGTTAAGCGCACCGAGTCCGATCCAGCCGAGCATGTCGGTGATGATCGACCGAGTAGTCACCGGAGCGGTGATCTGCGCCGGGTATGGCAGTCCCAACCGCGTGACCAATGGGTTGACGCCCCAGGCTGCGGTGGTTGTCGGCCCGATGGCGGCAATGGTGGCCGGGGTGACCGGCTGCATCGGATGGGCGATAGCTGCGCTGATGGCCGCGGGCGCTAGATCGCCGCCCAGATCTGTGACGACCGGCGAGTAACGCGGAGCCTCGGAGTCAATGATCGCAGGCTGGACTGAGGAGTTCGCGGCCGAGCGAGTCGTGACTGACCGGTTGACACGCGGCGTGGAACCAAACCGGCCGTTAACCGAACGGCGGACACCGGCGGTGTCTTCAGAGATGTCGGCCGGGCTCGTCGACGCCGTAGAGCGAGTGCGGGGCTTGGTCGCCGTAGCGTCGGGCCTCGGCACGGCCCGTGGGCTGGTCCGGGGGTTGTTAGCGGACGACGAGCCGGCATCAGCGGTGGTGGAACCCGTGGCCGTGGCCTCCGCACTCTCCGCAGCGGCGACGCCCGGCGATGCCGCCAACGCAACACTGACGCCTGCCGTAATCGCACCAACCTGAAGCCAGCGCAGCACCGGGAAGTTGGCCGACTGACGCTTCGAGCGATGAGATCCATTGTAAGCAGGCATGTTTGAGCTTTCGCGAGAGGTAACATCCAGAGCGTGGAACGGACGGCTCTATTGGACAAGGAACCTGCTCGCGTGGCCATAGAGACCATCAATATGTAGCGGAACGTTTCACCAAACGACGCCCGGGAGCAAAGTGGAATTCACCTATCGCGACCGGACCACAGAAACGCCGGTTGCATTCGAGTGTTCAGGCGCGGCTGGGCAGCGTTAATTGGCACGCCTGGCCGACGTCCAGCGTGCGCAGCATCCGGCCCATCCCGAGCCACATGGCGCACGACATGGTCAGGTCGGCAATCAGTTCATCGGAGAAATGCTCGCGACAACGGCTCCAGAACTCGTCATCGGCGCGCAGGCCGGTGTGATCGGAGGCGAATCGGTGCGCGAACTCCGCGGCCAGACGTTCCTGCTCGGAGTATCCCGGCCAGGTGCGCCACTCGAGGGCGTGGGCATAGAGGTCCTCGTCCACACCCGCCGCCGGGCCGTCGGCATCGCGGGTGTTTTGGCACACCACGCACTCGTTGTCGTAGGCCATCACGATGCGGGCGATCTCGCGGACCCGCATCGGCAGTCGGTTGCGGTTGTAGACGGCACCGCTGAACGCCGCCATCGCCTTCCCGAGTTCCGGTGACAGGGCGATCCAGCCCGACACGTCGTCGTCTGCGAAGTCTCCGATTCGGCTCATGAGGAGATGGTAGTTGCGCACCGGCGCGCCGAACCAGCACGGGTGCCCTAGACTTCTGCGCGCCCGGTAGGTCTAGTCAGGAGGCGCGACCCATGGATTACAACTGGCTCAGTCCCAAGGCCGAGGCTCGGCCCGCCGGCGGCAAGGGCTGGGGCTCATTCGCCCTGGAAACCATCCCGGCCGGTGAGACCGTCGCTGCGTTCGGCGGTTGGATTGTGACAGGGGCGTACCTGGCGGAACTCAGTGACGACCGGCAGAGCCGGTCGATTCAGGTGGATTCCGACCTCTATCTGCTCTCCGGCGACACCCCGGAACCCGGCGACATGCTCAATCACTCCTGCGAACCGAACTGCGGTCTGGTCGGGCAGACGCTGTTGGTGGCGATGCGCGATATCGCACCCGGCGAGGAGATGTGCTTTGACTACGCGATGTGCGACGCCAGCGACTATGACGAGTTCCGCTGCCTGTGCGAAGCGCCGACCTGCCGCGAAGTCGTCACTGGATCCGACTGGCGCGATCCGGATCTGCGGACCAAGTACGACGGCTGGTTCTCGCCGTACATCGCCCGGCGGATTGCAGCGCTGCCCGCGCAGGGGTGATCGGAAGCTAGCCGCGGTCGGTGAACTCAGCCAGCGCCGCGGCGTTGGCCGGGGCGCCCATCATCTCAGCGAAGTAGGCGTCCTCTCGGGCTCTGGCAGCTGCGATGAGGTTGCGGGTCGGCTCCACCATGGCCTCCTTGACCGCAACCAGACTGGAAATCGGTTTGGCAGCAAGCACTTCGGCGTGCCTGCGGGCATCGGCAAGCAGTTCCTCCGGTTCGCAGATCTTCCAGGCCAAACCCATCCGCAGCGCCTCGGCGGCGTCGACCCATTCCGAGGACATCAGTAGCCAGGCCGCGTTCTGCCGACCGGTCAGGGCGGGCAGCAGATACGACGATGCCGCCTCAGGTGCCACGCCGAGACTGGTGAAGGGGCATTTCAGGCGGGCGGTCATCGACATGAAAACCAGATCGGCGAACCCCAGAATGGTCGTACCCAGACCCAGCCCGAGGCCGTTGACCGCGCAGAGCAGTGGTTTGGGGAATCGTGCCAGCGCGTCGATCAGGCCGGGGAATCCGTGCGTACCCGGGGTGAAGCCGGGATCGCTGATCCGGGCGGCCATCTCGTTGAGGTCCTGTCCAGCACTGAATGCCCGTCCGGTGCCGGTGATCACCACCACGGCCACCTCGGGATCCTCAGCGGCCGCGTTAAGTGCCTCGGCGGTCGCGTCGTACAACGCTTCGTTGAATGCGTTGAGGGCGTCCGGTCGGTTGAGGGTGAGGGTGCGCACCCGGTTTTCGTCGTTGATGAGCAGAGTCACGCCGGTCAGCCTAGGTCAGTTCCGCAAACGGGTTCGCGAACACGTACCTACCGGTGGGCACCGTGTCGATGTCGACGTTGGCGCCGAAGGCCGAAGTGCTCGCCACCATCTTGCCAAGTCGGTCGGCCAGATCCGCATCGTCGGCGGCGCCGAAGAACGCATGCAGGCTCGTCACTGATTCGATCGGGAACAACTCCTCGACGATCGCCGATATCCGCGGCGCATCCGGTGTCAGCGCACGCACGACATAGTTCTGCAGGTAGCCGAAGGTCGACTGGGTGGCGATGGCCACCGGGGTGTGATCGCGATGCCAGCGGGTCAGCCAGGTCGCCTCGTCCATGTCGGCCGGCCGACGCAGCATGGCGATGTTGGCCAGGCCCGGCGCGCGTGCGCCCGGCGGCGACGACGGCGGCGGCATCGGCGCGGACTCAGTGACCAGGTAGGCGGCCACCTGATCGGCCTCCGATCCGAGAATCTCCAGGGCCCGGCTGACCTGCTCGCCGTAACTCTGTTGCACCCAGAGGCTCACCAACGCCTGCACCGGCGGGTCCAGTGTGGTGAGCGTCATCATCGACTCGCGCACCGGGCCATCGCGGACGTTGATGATCAACCCCGGCAGATCCAACTGCTGCAGAGCGGCGGCAACCGGCCCGCACAGCCGGTCCACCCAGGCGTCGTCGGCGGGGGGACGCCGCAGCGAAACAATGACTTTCTCCATCGCGCCAACCTCCCTAGCTCTCGCGGAGCCAGCGCGGCGTGATGAACACGCCCTCGGCTTCCACGGTGATGCCCTCGGCGTCGGCGATGTGGCCCGCGCAATAGGTCTTGACGCCGTCGGTGCGGAGCCGGATTGCCTCGGTGCGCAGCGGTCCCAGTCTGGTCGGGCGCAGATACCGCACGGTGAACGTGCCGGTGAAGCGCGGCTGGCGGTCGACGCTGGCCGCCTCGCCGAGCACATGGTCGAGGATCATCGCGGCCACGCCGCCGTGGACGTGGCCGGGCGGGCCCTCATAAGCCGCACCGAGACAGAACTCCGCGGACACCCGACCATCGGCATCGCGGGCGGTCATCAGCGGCGGGGCCAGCGCGTTGCGGATCCCGATCACGGCGTTGCCCCACCCCATACTCTCCCCGGAGGTAGTCACCCGAACACCGAACGCCCCGTCGAGTTGGCGAGCCTGCAACCGCGCCAGCGCGGCGTCGATGTCCCGCTTCACCTCGGCAATGGTTTGCGCGTCGGCCTTGGTTCGGATGGTGGCATCGACGAGTGAGCGCACCGACTCGGTGAGCGGCTCATAGATTCCGCGCAACCTTGCGACATCGGCATCCGACAGGTCCTCGACGGTGAACTCCAGCACCCTGGCACTAGAACACGTCGCCGGTCGCGGTGTCTAATGGCGCCCGCTGCGTAGAGTGACCGATCATGGCCGATCGTCTCGCCGTATGCGGGCCGGACTGGGTGGGCCACGCGATCTGGTGGCACATCTATCCCCTGGGTTTCGTGGGCGCATTCCCGGCCGATCCCCCGCCCACCCCCGCCGAGCACCGACTGAGCCGAATCATCGGCTGGCTCGATCACGCCGTCGAACTCGGTGCCTCCGGGATCGCCCTCGGCCCCGTGTTCGCATCCCGCACCCATGGCTACGACACCACCGACCACTACCGGATCGATCCGCGACTCGGCGATGACGCCGACTTCGACACGTTGATCGACGAGGCTCGCCGCCGTGGTCTGCGGGTGCTGCTCGACGGGGTGTTCAATCACGTCGGGACCGACTTCGCGCAGTACCGGCAGGCCATCGAGAACCACGATGCGCAGGCTGCCTCGTGGTTCGCCGGCCGGCTCGGGAAGTTCCGGAACTTTGAGGGCCACGGCGACTTGATCACCCTCAACCATCGCAACCCTGCGGTGGTGGATTACACCGTGCACGTCATGAACCACTGGCTCGGCCGTGGTGTCGACGGCTGGCGACTCGACGCCGCCTACGCGGTGCCGGAGGCATTCTGGGCGGAGGTGCTGCCGCGGGTGCGCTCACGATTTCCGCAAGCCTGGTTCGTCGCGGAGGTGATCCACGGCGACTACTGCGCATTCGTTGAGGGCTCCGGCGTCGACTCGGTTACCCAGTACGAGTTGTGGAAGGCGATCTGGAGCAGCCTCAACGACGGCAATCTCCACGAGTTGGACTGGGCGATGCGGCGCCACAATGAATTCCTCGACACCTTCGCCCCGCTGAC
>SYAA01000252.1 GCA_005789055.1 Actinomycetota bacterium | reverse complement strand
CGTCGGTTGCGGCTCGGTGAGCCTGTGCCAGCAGCTGATTCAGATCACCGCCGCGGCCGGCGACGAGGTGATGTTCGGCTGGCGCAGCTTCGAGGTGTATCCGCTGCAGGTGCGGGTGGCCGGTGCCACCCCGGTGCAGGTGCCGCTGCGCGATCACACCTTCGACCTTGACGCGATGGCCGCCGCCATCACCGATGCCACCCGGCTGATCTTCATCTGCAATCCGAACAACCCGACGTCGACCGTCGTCGACCCCGACGCGCTGGCCCGGTTCGTCGCCGCGGTGCCCGAGGACATCCTCGTCGTGATCGACGAGGCCTACGCCGAGTACATCCGCGACGGTCTGCTGCCCGACCGTCTGGGTCTGGCCCGCGAGCACCGCAATGTGGTCGTGCTGCGGACCTTTTCCACGGCCTACGGCCTGGCCGGGCTGCGGGTGGGCTACGCGGTGGGCGATCCCGAGGTGATCACCGCGCTGGGCAAGGTGTACGTGCCGTTCACCGCCAGCACCCTCGCCCAAGCCGCCGCGATCGCGTCCCTGCAGTCCGCCGATGAACTACTCGCCCGCACCGACGCGGTGGTCGCCGAACGCCGCCGGGTCAGCGCTGAACTCACCTCCCTCGGGTACCGATTTCCGCCGTCGCAGGCCAACTTCGTGTGGCTGCCGTTGGCCGAGCGCACGGCGGAATTCGCCCAGCAGGCCGCTGAGGCCCGGGTGCTGGTTCGCCCGTTTCCCGGCGACGGCGTGCGGGTGACGATCGGCGCGCCAGAGGAGAACGACGCGTTCCTGCGCTTCGCCGGCGGCTGGATCAGATCCTGATCGGCAAATCCGGCGCGTCGCGCTGTGCCGCGACCCGGTAACGTCGATGTCAGCCGCGACCCCATCAGGAGGATCAGCCATGGGCAGGATCTACAACGATGTCACCGATCTGATCGGACACACCCCACTGGTGCGGCTCAATCGGCTGACCGAAGGCCTCGGGGCGCAGGTTGTCGTCAAACTCGAGTTCTACAACCCCGCCAACAGCGTCAAGGACCGCATCGGGGTCGCGATCATCGACGCCGCGGAACGCTCCGGTGAACTCACGCCCGGCGGCACCATCGTGGAGGCCACCAGCGGCAACCCCGGCATCGCCCTGGCGATGGTGGGCGCTGCTCGCGGTTACAAGGTGATCCTCACCATGCCGGAGACGATGTCCACCGAGCGCCGGGTGATGTTGCGCGCCTACGGTGCCGAGATCGTCCTGACCCCGGGGTCGGAGGGCATGGCCGGAGCGGTGGCCAGGGCCAAGCAGATCATCGCCGAGACGCCCAACGCGGTCTCGGCCGATCAGTTCGCCAACCCGGCCAACCCGGCGATCCACGAGAAGACCACCGCCGAGGAGGTGTGGGCCGATACCGACGGCAAGGTCGACATCTTCATCGCCGGTGTCGGCACCGGCGGCACGGTAACCGGTGTTGGCCACGTCCTCAAAGCCCGCAAACCGGGCGTGCAGATCGTCGGGGTCGAACCCGTCGACTCACCGTTGCTGACCGAGGGCAAGGCCGGCCCGCACAAAATCCAGGGCATCGGCGCCAACTTCGTCCCCGAGGTGCTTGATCGGGAGATCTACGACGAGATCATCGACGTCAGCCTCGATGATTCGATTCGGGTGGCCCGGGATCTGGGCACCCGGGAGGGCATCCTCGGCGGCATCTCCTCCGGCGCGATCGTCTGGGCGGCACTGGAATTGGCCAAGCGACCGGAGAACGCCGGCAAGCTCATCGTGGCGATCGTCTGCGACTACGGCGAGCGCTACATCTCGACGGTGCTCTTCGAGGACATCCGGGACTGATCGCTCCGTGACACTACTGTCGGCACTGCGCGAGGACCTGCGCAACGCTCGAGGCCACGACCCCGCCGCGCGCGGTGATCTGGAGAACGCTCTCGTCTACTCCGGTTTGCACGCCATCTGGTCCTATCGGTTGGCCCACCGAATGTGGTCGACGCCGCCGTTGCGCGGGCCCGCGCGAATTCTGAGCCAACTCACCCGATCCCTCACCGGGATCGAGATCCACCCGGGCGCGCGGATCGGCCGGCGGTTCTTCATTGATCACGGTATGGGGGTGGTGATCGGAGAGACCGCCGAGATCGGCGACGACGTCATGCTCTACCACGGGGTGACCCTGGGCGGTCGAACCATGCAGCAGGGCAAACGTCATCCCACCCTCGGCGATCGGGTTACCGTCGGGGCCGGCGCCAAGATACTGGGTCCGGTGCGCATCGGCGATGACAGCGCGGTCGGCGCGAACGCAGTCGTCACCCAAGATGTGCCGGCGGATTCGATCGCGACCGGCATCCCCGCCGTAATACGCGCGCGTACCGAAAAGCAGCGGGAGCCGTTGGTAGACCCGACCACCTACATCGACCCGGCCATGTACATCTGAGTAGCCTCTGAACCCATGAGCACCCACGATTCCCTCGACGTCGAGGTCAAAGACAATGTCGCCCAGGTCACGCTGATCGGACCGGGCAAGGGCAACGCCATGGGCCCGGAGTTCTGGGCCGAGATGCCGGTGGTCTTCGCCGACCTCGACGCCGACCCTGAAGTCCGGGCGATCGTATTGACCGGTTCGGGAAACAACTTCTGCTTCGGCCTCAACCTGCTCACCATGGGCAACACGCTGTCCGACACCATGGCCTCGGACGTCTCGGCGCGACCGCGGATGGACTTCCACACCCACCTCAAGGCACTGCAGCGGTCCATCACCGCCGTGGCCGACTGCCGGACACCGACCATCGCCTCGATCCACGGCTGGTGCATCGGCGGCGGGGTGGACCTGATCAGCGCTGTGGACATCCGCTATGCAAGCGCCGATGCGAAATTCTCGGTGCGTGAAGTAAAACTGTCGATCGTCGCCGACGTCGGCAGCCTGGCCCGGCTGCCCTACATTCTCAGCGACGGCCATCTGAGGGAGTTGGCACTGACCGGCAAGGACATCGACGCCGTCCGCGCCGAGAAGATCGGTCTGGTCAACGAGGTGCTGCCCGACGCCCAGGCCACGTTGGCCGCGGCACACGCCACCGCCGCGGAGATCGCGTCGAACTCGCCCCTGGTGACCCGCGGCATCAAGGACGTCCTCGACGAGCAGCGCACCGCCGACGTCGCGGCCAGCCT
>SYAA01000029.1 GCA_005789055.1 Actinomycetota bacterium | reverse complement strand
TGTCGTCGGCATGCTGCTGATCGGCCTGCTGGCCACTGAAGTGATGACCGGTGGCGCCCAAGGTTTCTTCTTCGGTGGCGGGCTGGGCTTGCTCGGCAAACAGGCGATGGCGATAGCGGCGGTGGCCGGCTACGCCTTCACTGTGAGCTACGTCATTGCCGCCCTGATCGAAAAACTCATGGGCTTCCGGCTCAGCGCGGAGGATGAGGCTAGCGGGGTCGACTTCACTCAGCACGCCGAGACGGCCTACGCCGAGGGCGTCTATGGCCAGCAGCAGTCACGCCGATCATTGTTCGCTCCGCGACCGGATGGCTCGGAAGTGGGCTGAGGCCGCCGATGCCGGCGAAACCCTCGGTACCATTTCGCGCATGCCCTTGGCCAATGGCGATCACTTCGCCGGGTATCAGATCCTCCGGTCGCTGGGTTTCGGGGGCATGGGTGAGGTCTACCTGGTCGCTCATCCGCGACTACCGCGGCATGACGCGCTAAAGATTCTGCCGGCCGAGATGTCGGTGGACTCAGAGTTCCGGGCTCGCTTCAATCGGGAAGCGGAGCTTGCCGCCACGCTCTACAACCCGCATATCGTGGGTATTCATGATCGTGGTGAGTTCGAGGGTCAGCTGTGGATCTCGATGGATTACATCGATGGTCCGGATGCCGGGAAGCTGCTTCGCGAGCACTATCCGACCGGCATGCCCGCCGTCGACGTGGTCGAGATCGTCTCGGCGGTGGCCGACGCACTCGACTACGCGCATGGCCGTGGTCTGCTCCATCGCGATATCAAGCCGCCCAATATTCTGCTGACCAAACCGGACCGCGGCCGTCGTCGGGTTCTGTTGGCGGACTTCGGGATCGCACGTAATGCTGCTGAGGTCAGCGGGCTCACCGACACCAACGTCACGTTGGGGACGGTGAACTATGCAGCTCCCGAGCAACTCACCGGCGCGGTCATCGACGGCCGCGCCGACCAGTACGGCTTGGCCGCCACGGCCTATCACCTATTGACCGGGTCGCCGATGTTCGGCGCATCCAATCCCGCGGTCGTCATCGGCCGCCACCTCAACTCCCCGCCGCCCCGGTTGAGCGATGTTCGGCCGGATCTGGCAGCGCTCGATGCGGTGCTAGCCACCGCGTTGTCGAAGCACCCCGGCGAGCGGTTTCGGACTTGCACGGACTTCGCCAACGCACTCGGGCATGCCACGTACGCGGGCCGCAACCGGCCGCCGCAACCCGCAGTGCCTGCGCCGCCGCCGCCTCGCGAGCAGCAGTCCAGCCCACCTGGCACCTCAATCCTGCCCGTGGACTACTCCGCGGATCGGAGTGAACCCCAACCGGTGTCCGCCCCTCAACCGGTGTCCGACACGGTGTCCCAACCGCGCTGGCCGTGGGCACTGGCCGCCCTCGCGTTGGTGATGATCCTCGGTGCGCTGGTGTTCGCCGTATGGCCCCGAAGTCAACCTGAGCCGACCACGGCGGCCACGCCGGCGTCGACATCGCGTTCGTCGAGCGTGGTCGCTACTACGACGAGTTCGACGCCACCGGCGACCCCGGTGACCTTCGATTCCATGCGGGACTTAGTCACCGGTTTCTATGGCGAACTTCCCGGCAACGCGGCGGGTGCCTGGGACACGTTGGACACGCACTATCAGCAGCGCGCGGGTCAGGCGGATTACCAGAATTTCTGGGGATCGATCGAGTCGGTGTCGCTCATCTCGGTCACCCCGCGAGATCCGACCAGCGTTGTCGCGCGACTTCGCTACGTGTTGCGTGACGGGGCGATCGATACCGAGGATCGGTGGCTGTCGGTGGTCGAGTCGAACGGACGGCTTCTGATCTATGACTCCGAGCGGATCGGTCCCGCTTAGTCGCCTGTCAACAGGTGAGGCCGGCAGTATGCGCACATCCCCGACTCAAGGCTGGGATACCCGCACTGCGGGCAGATACCCACTCTGCCGGTCGGGGAGTACTCATGACCGCGTAGACCTGAGAGCACCAGATCGAGCTGATTGAGTTGCCCTGCCATGACGTGCAGTCGCGTGGTCAGTTGCTCACGCTTGGCTTCCAGGGCGGTTTGTGTGCAATGCAATTCACCAACCGGCGCTTCGCTGATGGCGGGACCGGTCGCCCTGCCGCGCTGCCACTCGATGGCTGACAACTCGCGATCGAGTCCGTCGAGTTCGGCAGCGACACCGCGAAGCACGTGTGTTAAACGGTCTCGGTCAGCCTGCATCCAGTTCAGCGCACCGGAATGAACCGGTCGATCAACGCCGGGTGTTGTGAATGCTGAGCCGAGCAACAGTTGATCCCTTCGAGCTCACTGTGATCCCCGCCCGAGGGGTCAACGAGGGTAAGTTAGCACCGCGGGTGGCGATCGGTGAAATCTTTGCCAAAATCCCCGCTCGGTGACGAATACCGGATACAGCACCAAACGGAAACAGCCCAGCCGAGTTGGCTGGGCTGTTTCGATCAGGTACGCCGACTCAGCCGTGTCCGACGACCGGGCAGCCCATGTCCATGGTTCCGCCGGGAGCCGCGGGGTTGCGGGCCGCGGCGATCTGGCCGGCTCGAGTCAGTGGGTTCGGATTGGTGGTGCCGAACTGGGTGGCGGGCATCGCCATGCTGCTGCACTCCGTCGACGCCGTGGGTTCGGCAACGGCCGACGCGGCGGTACCGAGTGTCATGCTGCCCAGGAAAATCCCAGCGGCAGCGACGGGGGCGGCGATCGCGGCGGTGATGCGGCGGGTGATGGTGCGATACATGATGACTCCTTCGGCGTTCGGGGCCGAGGTTTCGGCCGTGTCTTCACACTGGCCGAAATCCGCCTCCGTGCCTGTCGGGCGACCGGCCCTTCATGCGGGTGAGGTCCAGCGTCCACCGATTGGGGGACAGCAGCCTTAGCGAAATGCCACCTGTTCAGCCGCAGGCGGCGGAGATGAATTCGTCGCGAAGCGCGGCCACATAGTGGTGGATCGAACGGCGGCTATCGAAGGTGTCGGGGAAGGAGAAGGTAACGATCGTGGCGTCGGAGTTACGGGTCACCCAGACGTTGATCCCGCCTTGATTGAGGTCGTCGATGAACATCCCCAGGTTGTCGGCGTTCGCCGCGGAGAGTCTCCGGAAGTCGAAGATCGACACCATCATCGGCCGGCTGGAACCAGTGTCGTTGAGTTCGTCGGAGTCGACCAAGTCGAGCACGCGGTCGAAGGGCACGGCCGATAGGTGTTTGTTGGCATCGAAGGATTTCTGTGCTGATCGTGCTGTTCTGCCGAAGTCGTTCGCGGTGACTTCGACGGAAATGGGAAACAGGCTGGCGTACCACCCGGCGCTGATCGCCTGGTCCTCGGTTCGAGTGTCCAGGGGACTGAGGATGTGAACGGTGCCGGCGTGAGTGAACTGGTGGTCGGCGATCGCGGTGCATGCCAGAACCCCACCGCTGAATCGTGCTCCGGCCCGGCCGCACGCATTGTCGAAGGCTTCGGTCTGCGCCGCATCGAGGAGTTCCACGGTGAAGGACCGCCCGGAACCGTCAGGGGCGCTGCCCAACTCGAGCGGGAAACTCGGCCACTCACCGTCGGCTTCGATGGCGAAGTTCACCCAGTCTTTGATCGTCCGGGAGTCGCTGGTGAGTGTGTCGACTTCGACGTGTTGGCGCGCGGTGAAGTCTCGATAGCTGGTGGGGTCGGGTTCGGCCCCGCCGCTGTCGCAATTCAGAGCTCGGTAGTCCTGGGTGATGTCGTGATAGATCACCAGCGACGAGCTTCCGTCGGTGTGCAGGTGGTCGATGTTGGCGTAGACGGTGAAGTGGTCATCTTTCTGGATGACGCCGAAGGTGAAGCAGTCCCATTCCAGGGTGTCCGGGGTTGCCGTGAGGACGCGCTCGCGGACCTGGTCCTGCTCCATGAATCCGAGCACCGCGGGGGAGAATTCGATGTGTCCGGGCGTATCGATGGTGCGCCGGACAATGTCGCCTTCGTCGGTGATGTGGAAAGCGCTGTGGTAGGTGTCGTGGCGGCGCAGGTGAGCGTTGATGGCACCGGTCATTGCGGCGATGTCACACCAGCCGGCGACGTTCCAGGACGTCAGGATCAGCCGTGGGGTTCGATGTCGAAGATTCCGAGCGGAGTGCGCCGAGCGGAGATGCTTCGCCTGCTGGAAGGTGGGCGGGAGAGGGTCGTCAGGCGCCAGCGCCGCGAGTTCCCGGCTGAACGGCGACGCCGTCCATTCCGTGACGATGCCGCGTCCGGGGCTCCAGCTGCCGCTGATGGAACCGATAGCGACCATGTGGGGCGGCTCTCCTGTTGTGCAGCGGGGGCGCCGGCTGCGGCGACTGCGGCGCTGGGTGGCCGTCAGGCAAAGTTCATGCGCTCCAAAGGGTACAGGACAACTCGCGGGTTGCGTCGCTGACCTGCGGAAACGGCGACGGGGTGTGTTTCGGTGTGCTCAGTTCAGGCGATTGATCGCAGCGCACTAGCCGCAACGAGCCCGATCGGGTCGACCGGCACGACGTAGGCATGCGGGGACACGAACCCGGCAAGGACGGCGACGGCACCGGGGGGAACCGTCACCGGTACCGCGCGGGCCGGAAGCTCAACGACCCCCGGAAGCTCGACGACCCAGGTCCCCGGTCCCAAATCGCCGGCGAAAACCGGTCGCTTGCGCGGGTCGAGAACCTGCGGCGACGGGGGTAGCACCTGATGGGAATTCCTCTGACCGGAGCGATCGCTGCGCGGGCCGGTCCAAACGTAATCCTGCGGATTCACGTTCCTCATTTTCCTGGCCCCTCACTGCTGTAGCGGTGTCATCAGTGTTGGTTTCTTTCGAACTTTCAGTGAATTGTTCAGCATCGTGGCCCGTCGCGTTAGGGACGAAAGGCCCTCCAGCGAGTGCCAAGAGGACATAAATCGCCGCGGCGGGAACGTCGTGACACACGGCTGGACGGCCTGAAGTACGGAGCCTCCTGTCAGGATTGAACTGACGACCTTTCGCTTACAAGGCGAGTGCTCTACCACTGAGCTAAGGAGGCGGGCGCGACCTTTTCGGTCGGGTTTCGTCGAGTTGGCAGCCTATCGGGCCGCAGCGGCGTTGTGAGTCACTCCGCGTCGATCTCCGCGTTCAGCGCCCGCGACCCGGACCGCCGGCGACCGGGCATCGGAATGCGCTCGGCGATGTTGCTCAGCGGATTGACCACCAGACTCAGTGTGGTCACCGCCTCCCGCAGCGTCTCAATTGTCGGGGCCAGCGCCTCCAGTCCGGGCGCCAGCCGATTGAGGGTGTCGGCCACCTCGGCCAGTTGTTCAAGCGGGCCGTCTCGGGCGGTCAGTTTTTCCACCAGGCCGCCCTCGGCCAGGAGTCGGTCAGCCAGGCCGCCCTCGGCCAGGAGTCGGTCGGCCAGGCCACCCTCGGCCAGGATCTGGTCCACCAGCCCGCCCGGTGCCAGGGCACGATCGAGTCCGCCGCCCTCGGCCGTCATCTGCTCGAGCACCCCGTCGGGTGCGGTCAACCGATCAATGAGGCCGTCTTTGCGCAGCAGCCGATCGATGGCGCCGTCCGGGGCCAGGGCCCGCCCGAGGGGGGCATCGTCCTCGATGAGCAACGCGAACTTGTTTGCGCGTTCGATGGTCTCATCGAGGCCCAGGAAATGGACGACCGAGTCCCGCGGCGACGGGAAGACTGCGTCGCCTAGGTTGTCTTTGGCGTACTCGACGGCCGCTTCGGCGACCAGCAGTCCGGCATCAGCCGCCGCCAGACCGACCCGGACCGGAGCGGTGGCGAGATCCACCAGTACCTTGGCCAGATTCATTCACCGATTGTAGGGGCCGGTACGTGGCGCGGGGTCAAACGAGAGCCGCGATGATCTTGTCGCGGGCCTCGTCGAGGGCCTCCGACGAGGGATGGCGATCGACGTTCGCGAATCCGAAGTCGGTCAAGTTGAAGGCCGGAAACACGTGCACATGAAGGTGTGGAACCTCGAGGCCGGCGATGATGACACCGGCACGCTCGGATCCGAATGCCGTGCAGACCGCCTTGCCGATGCGCTGTGAGACTGCCATGACGTGGTTGAACAGTCCCGGTTCGGCGTCCTGCCACTTGTCGATCTCCGCGCGTGGGACCACCAGGGTGTGCCCGGGAGCTATCGGTTCAATGGTCAGGAACGCCACAACCTCATCGTCTTCGTAGACGAATCGTCCGGGTAGTTCGCGGTTGATGATCATTGTGAAGACGGACGCCATTCGCTCTACCTTATTCGCGTCTGCGGCCCTCCGTCGGGGAGTCGTGAGTTCGACCCGTCAACTCGTATAGTCGGCCTCAGCCGGGTATCCGCGCGGGCGGTTCGAGAGGTAAAAAGCCGTGAGAGCAATAGCTGTGGTTGCGGTATTGCTCGGGGTCGCGGCGGGCGCTCACCCGCCGGCGGCCGCTGCGCCGTCGGTGCACGCCGATGGACCTATGATCATCGCCCATCGCGGCGGCGCCGGAGATTTTCCCGAGAACACCATCCTGGCCATCACCAATGCGGTTCAAGCCGGTGTCGACGGCCTCTGGCTCACCGTGCAGGCCAGCAGCGACCAAGTGGCGATGCTCTACCGGCCCACTGACCTGTCGTCATTGACCAACGGCGCCGGAGCGGTGAATTCCAAGACGGCTCTGGAACTTCAGCAACTCAATGCCGGATTTAACTTCGCCGGCGTTGACGGTTACCCGTATCGGGAGAACGCCATCGGCGTTCCGACGCTCGAGCAGGCCGTATCCGTGGTTCCTGCGGACATGCCCCTATTCCTTGATCTCAAGCAGCAGCCCGCCCAGCCTGTCGTCTCGGCGGTTGTGGACGTCTTACGCAGGACTGGCTCAACCGCGCGCTCAGTGGTGTATTCCACGGACGCCAGCATCACGGATCTTGCTGTGCAACAAGCGGATTTGAACGTTGCCGAAAGCCGTGACCTCACCCGTGAGCGACTTCTCAATATGGCGCTGGTCCATCGGTGCGAGCCTGCTCCGAGTCGGGGGATATGGGCCGGCTTCGAGTTGCACCGCGAGGTCACCGTCACCGAGGCGTTTACGCTCGGAACCGGTGTCTCCGAGGTCGATGCCGAACTGTGGGACCCGGCTTCGGTCGAGTGTTTCACCGCCCAACCCGGCAGCCGGGTCATGGGCTTTGCGGTCAACACATACGACGATTACCGCTTCGCCGCGAAGATCGGACTCGATGCCGTTCTGGTGGATTCACCGCGGGCTGCGCTGCAATGGCGACAGGGATGATGAACCGGCCGCCTCTCGGTCAGCCGGCCGCGGGCGCCTGTCCGAACTGCATTGACTCAAGGTTCCAATAACCGCGCAAATTGGTGATCAGACCCTCGTCATTGACTCGGTAGCAGAACACCCCGCGGACCGTACTGGTCATGCCACCCTCGAACTCGCTGCGCAGCACCAGGATGTGGGCGGCCTCGTTGGGCGAACTGGACGGGAAGGTCTCCTCGCAGGTGACTCGCAGGGTGTTGGCGGCGATGTTGGCGTCGTAGAACGCCGCGAGGGCCTCCTTGCCGCGCACTCCCAGACCATCGGGGTTGGTGTAGGACGGTCCAATCGGATCCTCGACGACGACATCGGGCGCCATCAGCGCGAGCCAACCCTCGCGGTCGTGGGTCTGCACGCACCGCCAAGACTGCCGGGAAGCGGCCAGGGCGGGCGTCAGCTCGGTGGTCTGCTGGGCCATGCCAGTCCTCAGCGATCCTCGTCGGTAAAGCGGATGACGCCGCGAATGTTGCGGCCCTCCAGCATGTCCTGGTAGCCCTCGTTGATCTGCTCGAGGCGGTACTGACGGGTGATCATGTCGTCCAGGTTGAGCTTGCCGATCTTGTACATCGATAGCAGCTGTGGGATGTCGTAGTGCGGATTGCCGCCGCCGAAGATGGTGCCCTGCAAGTTCTTTTGCATCAGGGTCAGCATGGCGAGATTCAGCGTGACGTTGGTATCGAGCATGCTGCCGATGGCGGTCATCACACAGGTGCCGGATTTGGAAGTGATGTTCATGTAGTTGTCGACGTCGGCGCCGTCGACTTCACCGACGGTGACGATGACTTTCTTGGCCATGAATCCCTGGGTCACTTCGGCCATGCCCATCATTGCCGACTCCATGTCGGGGTAGGCGTGGGTGGCACCGAACTTCAGGGCCGCATCGCGCTTCCACTCGACGGGCTCGATGACGAAGATGTTGCGGGCTCCGGAGATCACGGCGCCCTGCAGTGCGGCCATGCCGACTCCGCCGACACCGACCACCGCGACGTCCTCGCCGGGCTTGATTTGCGCGGTGTGGGTAGCAGATCCGTAGCCGGTGGTGACACCGCAGCCCACCAGGCAGGCCACTTCGAACGGAATGGAAGGATCGATCTTCACCACAGAGGACTCGTGCACCACCATGTAGGGCGAGAAGGTGCCCAGCAGGGTCATCGGGAACACCGGTTGTCCCTTGGCCGTGATGCGATGGGTGCCGTCGGAGATCGCGACGCCACCGAGAAGTCCGGCACCGAGGTCGCACAAGTTGCGCAGGCCGGCCTGACACGACGGACATTTGCCGCACGACGGGATGAACGACAGCACCACGTGGTCGCCGACGGCCACGGTCTCGACGCCCTCACCAACCTCGGTGACGATGCCCGCCCCCTCATGACCGCCGAGCACCGGGAAACCCATCATCGGGATGCCGCCGGTGACCAGGTGGTGGTCGGAGTGGCACATGCCGGAGGCTTCCATCTGGATCTTGACCTCATTTTTCGCGGGGTCACCGATCTCGATCTCCTCGATGGTCCACGGCTGGTTGAACTCCCAGATGAGTGCGCCTTTAGTCTTCACTGCAAACCTCCGACTGGCTGTGTGGCTGAAATAGAACGTGTTCTCGTTATGTGTCGCATCCTAGGACCTGACGGTTGTCACGTCACCAGATCGGCACAGGCGCTTGCCCGATGGGGTAGTAGCCGGGCAGTTTCTCCCCGGCCAGGCTGCGCTGAATACGCTCCTGCATGCCGGTGGACAGTTTCCCTTCTTCGATGAGCTTCAGGTAGAGCTTCTGCACGTGACCGAAATCGAAGAAGTCACGCTGCCACTCGATCAGCCCGTCGGCGTTGAGGCGGAACCAACTCCCGCCGATCCCGTAGATCGTTGCCTGATTTCCCTCGGCGTCGGTAGCGACCTGCTTCCAGAAGCCGACCACCTCGCCGATCTTCTCGTCGATGAGCACCTTCTGGTACGGGTAACTCCACCCCTCTAGGCCGGCCATCTCCAGACTCAGCGCGATGTCGCGAATCTCGTCGACTCCGACGCACATGACGTCCTCCTTGGGGCCGATATTCCAGCCATAGGTGGCCTCGGGCGCATAGAAATCGGCCAGTGGTTTCCAGTCGCCCTGCGCTTCGGCGAGGCGGTTGGCGGCCAGCCACCGCTCTACGAACGTCTCCAACTGCTCTCTGGGCAATGTGGCCATGTTTCTAATCCTCTTTCTCGATGATGAACAGCGCCCTGGTCGGGCATTCCTGCACGGCCCGTTCGATCTCGGCCCGCGCTTCGTCGGGAGGGTGGAAGTCGATGATTTCGACGGTGCCGCGCTTGGGTACGGAGAAGTAGTCCGGCGCTTCCAGTGCGCACATGGCGTGTCCCTGGCATAGGTCCAGGTCAAGTTCGATGCGGTAACCGCCCACGGGTTCAACTCCTAGCCGGTGCGCCTGCGGTACCGGACCAATGCGGGCCGGGCGAGCTGGACGACCATTTTGGAGTGGTCGTTGCGGTAGCTCTCGGGCGGCTGGATCATCTCGAAATCGTACTCGCGCAGCAGAACCGAGAATATCGCCTTGATTTGAATGGTCGCGAACGCGGCACCGACGCAGCGGTGCCGTCCGGCGCCGAATGGAATCCAGGTCCACCGTTGCAATACGTCCTCCTCACGCGGCTTCTCGTAACGATCCGGATCGAAGTCGTTGGGTTCGGGAAAGTCCTGGGGTATCCGGTTGGAAATCGCCGGCGAGGTCGCGACGAAGTCGCCCTGGTGGATCGGGTAGCCCTGTACCTCGAACTTGCCCTGGGCAACCCGCATCAGGATGATCAGCGGTGGGTGTAGCCGGAGGGTCTCCTTGATCACGTTCTCCAGCTTGGGGATTTGGCGCAGCGCATGGAAGCTCACCTCCTGGCCGTCGGCGTAAAGCTCATCAAGTTCGTTGCGGACCTCGGCGTAGATGTCGGGATGCCGCATCAACTCGATGAGAGTCCACGACGACGTTCCCGAACTGGTGTGGTGACCGGCGAACATCAGGGAGATGAACATCCCGGTGATTTCGTCGGCGGTGAACCGCGGGCGGCCATCCTCGCCGGGGATCGACACCAGCACGTCGAGCATGTCGCGGTCGGATTTCTCTCTGGGCGGGTTGGCGATTCGCTGGTTCATGATCTCTTCCACCAACCCGACCAAGTGCTCGCGCGCCTCGTCGCGGATCCGGAAGCTCTCGATCGGCAGGTACGGGTCGACGTAGCACAGGGGGTCGGTGCCGCGCTCGAGGAGGTGGTAGTAGTTCGCGAAACGGGAATCAAGTTGATCGCGGAATTTTCGTCCGATCAGACAGGCCGTCGAGGTGTAGATGGTCAGTTCGGAGAAGAAGTCGAGCAGTTCGATCTCGCCGGTATCGCCCCAATCCTCGATGGCGCGGCGGACCTCGCGCTCAATGGTGGCGGCATGACTTTTCATATGGTCGCCACGCAGCGCCGAGTTGTGCAACATCTCCTTTCGGCGTTCCGGGCTCGCGTCGAATACCACCCCCTTTCCGAAGATCGGCGTCATGAACGGATATGCCTGTGCCTGGTCGAGATCTTCGTCGGAGGCGCGGAAGAAGAACTCGTTCGCCTCCGCACCGGTGAGCAGGATGACCTGCTTGTCGGCAAGTTGGAAGGAGCCGACGTCGCCGCACTCGTCGCGCACCCGTTGCATCAGGGCGATCGGGTCCGTACGGAACTCGGTGAGGTGTCCGTGTTCGTCGGCGCCCCCGGAGACGCGCCGCACCTCGTTGAAAGACGTGCTGGGTGTCATGGTTCCTCCGGGTACTTCAATTGTTGGCGTTCCTTGGGCGCGCCGGTCAGCGGCGCCTCGGGCTGTAGCTCTATCGAGGCGACGAACCCACCGCGCGGAGTCTCGGCGACGAATGCGATGGCCCTCGCAAGGTCGGCGGCGCGGAGGAAGTAGTTGTGCCGGGCCTGTCCCCACTTGGCCCAATCCTCCAGCGCCGGTGCGATGGACTCCGGCGGCAGACTCCAACCCATGCCGGTCTGGGTCGGGCCGGGATGGACGATCGAGGCGCGGACCCCAGTGCCCTCCAACTCCATCTGCAGGTTGGTCACCATTGCCAGTAGGCCGGCCTTGGCCGCGCCGTACGCACCCATGTGCGGGCGCTGTCGCAGGGCTACATCGGAGCCGACGAAGATCACGTCGCCGCGTTGACGGGCGACCATGGCGGGCAACACAGCGGTGGCCAGCCGATTGGCTCCGATGAGGTGGATTTGGATCTGGGACTCAAAATCGTTGGTGTCGATCTCGTAGAGCCGCCCGAAGAAAGTGTCGCCGGCACCGGCGACCAACACCTCGATATCGCCGAGTTCCTCGCTTGCCCGGCGGACGAATTCGGCGACCGAGTCGGCGTCGGTGACATCGAGCGGAAACGCCACGGCCTCACCGCCGCCGCCGCGAATGGCCTCGGCCAATTCGGCGCACTTCTCGACGCGTCGGGCACCCAGCGCGACCGGGAATCCCCGCGCTGCCAATTCGGCTGCGGTGGCGGCGCCGATCCCCGACGAGGCGCCGGCGACGAGGACGGGCCGACGGTCCGGGTGTGGTTCGAAGCGCGCCATCAGCGCAGCGTCACCGTCATCGGCAGCGCGGAGAACCCCCGCACATTGCTGGAGTGCACCCGGACCGCGTTGGCCTCGTCGACCTCGTAGCCGCGGATCCGTTCGAACAATCCGCTCAGTGCGACTCGGGCCTCCATCCGGGCCAGATGCGCGCCGAGGCAGAAATGTGCGCCGCTACCAAAGCTCAACAGC
>SYAA01000251.1 GCA_005789055.1 Actinomycetota bacterium | reverse complement strand
GGGCCGACGTTGATCTCGACCCTGGGATCGGCGTTCAGATTGTGCAACCAGCCAGGGGAACGCCGGTCCCCGCCGTTGGAGGCCACCACCAGGTAGCTGTCTTTGTCGCGGGCGTAGGACAGCGAATTCGTTCGCGGCAGGCCGGTCTTGGCACCGACGGTGTGCAGCAGCAGGCTGTTGGGCGCGCCCGGTATCCGGTGCCCGATACGACCGCCGGTGCGCTGATAGAGCGTGTCGTGGACCCGCGCGAAGAGTCGCAGAGCTTGCTCGCCGGGCGAGGATTTCCGCTCGGCGCTCATGGCAGCCGGGCCACGGCATCGCGCAGGATCGCGCCGGTGGTTTCCCGGTCGGGGTCGCGGCGCAGCAGCATCCCCTTCACGAAGGACACCTTGTCGCCGTCGCGGCGGGGGATCACGTGCAGGTGGATGTGGAATACCGACTGCATCGCCGACTTGCCGTCGTTGATCGCAATGTTGTTGCCGGTTGCGGCTAGGCCCGAGACACGGGTCGCCCGCGCGATGCGTTGGCCGATGGCGAGCATCCCGGCCACGGTGTTCGCCGGGGTGTCGGTGAGGTCGACACTGTGCGACTTCGGTATCACCAGGGTGTGGCCGCGGGTGAACGGCCGGATATCGAGAAAGCCAAGGAAATCGTCGTCCTCGTGAACCCGTATCGCCGGGGCGCGCCCGGCGACGATCTCACAGAACACACAAGCCATCGGGTCAGGATCCGATCGAGTCCGCGATGAGGTCGATCGCGGGACGCACCAGCACGGTGTAGGTATCGGCGATCGCTTTCTCCCGGTGTTCGGCCTGCGCCCGCTGACGTTCCGGATCGGCGGCCAGCGCCAGGAACGCCCGCTTGCTTGGGAACTGGTTGAACCGCACCTGATGCCAGGCCCGGCCGTCGCCGATGATGGTGCCCTCGACGGCGAACCAGCCCGCCACCCGCGCGCCCTGTCGCGCCGCTATCGCGGCGATGGCCGACGCATAGGCCTCCATCTCGTCGGGAACGCTCAATGCCGCGGCGGCGTCGGCGAATCGCATGACGTGCACCACGGTGATGGGACCGTCCTCGGCGGTCGGCGGATGTTCGACGTCGGCCCAGTCCGGGAACACCACGTCGGGCGGGGCCGTCGGGTAGGGCAGCGGCAGACAGCCCATCACGATGGTCTCCGCCATCCCGGCGTCCTTGTGCTCGTGTGCCAGTTGGAAATCCGGCCGGGACTGCATGTCGATGAACGAACGGCGGGTGGCGTACTTGACCACCGCGACCCGATCCCAGGTCGGCGAGCCGAGCAACTGCTGGTCGACGTCGCCGAAGAACACCGGCGCGGCACCGATATCGCCGAGGATCTCGACCGGCGCGTAACGGTCGTCGGCCTCGCGACCGCTGATCGTGGTCTCTCGGCCGTCGGCGTAGTCGGCGACCTCCCGGTACCGCATGAGGTTGACCATCCAGACCGGGCCGTCGTCCTCGGCGCTGGTACCGGCCAGTCGCAGCCCGTACTCGCCGTCGATGGTTCCATACCGCGGATTGAGGGCGTCGCTCATAGGCACGACCGTACCGCGCCCTGCCGAACAGATCAGGCTGCGCTTGCCCCAGATCCGGTTAGGCCCGACCCAGATCCGGATAGGCTCAGCCCAGTGGACGCCACCGACATCGCCTTCGCCGGAGCAGCCGAGCAGGCTCGCTTGCTCGCAGCCGGAACAATCACTGCACCGGCACTGCTCGAGTTGTACCTCGAGCGCATCGGCCGACTCGACCGTGAGGTGCGCTCCTACCGGGTGGTGATGACCGACAGCGCCCGGCGGGAGGCGGCCGCCGCCCAGGAGCGACTCGACGCCGGTGAGCGATTGCCGATGCTCGGCGTTCCGATCGCGATCAAGGACGACGTCGATGTGGCCGGTGAGTTCACCTGCTACGGCACCAGCGCCTATGACCTGCCCGCCACCGCTGACGCAGAGGTGGTGAGTCGGTTACGCGATGCGGGCGCGGTGATCCTGGGTAAGACCGCGGTGCCGGAGATGATGCTGTGGCCGTTCACTGAGACGATCTCCTTCGGCGCCAGCCACAATCCGTGGGATCTGGCCTACACGCCCGGCGGTAGCAGTGGCGGCAGCGGTGCGGCCCTGGCCGCCGGTCTGGCACCGATCGCGCTTGGCTCCGACGGTGCGGGGTCGATCCGCATCCCGGCAAGTTGGTGTGGGCTCTTCGGCCTCAAGCCGCAACGAGACCGGGTGCCGATCGCTCCGCATGATGGCGCATGGCAAGGACTGAGTGTCAACGGCCCGCTGGCTCGTACGGTCGCGGACGCCGCGCTGTTCCTGGACGTCACCAACACCGGCAAGGCTCCCCGCGGGGGCTTTGTCAAAGCCGCTGCCCGCAAACCGGGGAGATTGCGAATCGCGTTGAGCGCCAAGCTTCCTCCGACCATGGTCGGCCGGGTCGGCCGGGCGCAACAGCGGGCATTGGACGGCGTGGAGAACTTGTTGCGGGATCTCGGCCACGAGGTGATCTGGCGTAACCCCGATTACCCGGCGTGGGCGCTCTACGGACATGTGCTGCCACGGATGTGGCGCGGGGTGTACGAGGATGTTCAGAAGCTGCCCTATCCGGAGCGACTCGAGCCGCGTACCCGGGCGATCGCCCGACTGGGCGGGCTGATCTCGGACAGTCAGATCGAAAAGGTGCGCGCCGCCGAGCCGGCACTGGCGGCGCGGGTGCTGTCGATCTTCGACGACGTCGACGTGGTGATCACCCCGGGCACGGCGACCGGGCCGTCCAGGGTCGGTCGCTACCAGCATCGGGGCGGCGTCGCCACGCTGGCACTGGTCGCATCCCGGGTGCCGTTCACCGCGATCTTCAACGCGACGGGTCAGCCGGCGGCGTCGGTGCCGTGGACCGTGGACAGCGAGGGTCTACCGGTGTCGGTGCAACTCGTCGGGCGGCCGTCG
>SYAA01000250.1 GCA_005789055.1 Actinomycetota bacterium | reverse complement strand
CGCGGCCGCCCGGCCAACTCGTCCGCGATCACCAACCTACTCGTTCTTGCGGTAGACCAGCCAGCGCATTTCGATCGGGGACTCATCCCGGGCGACGTCGAACACGTCCAGACCACTGACCCAATTGGCATACCAACTGGTGGGCGGCCAACAGTGGGCCGGCAGGTGGTCCTTTTCGTAGTCGTGGACCGAGTCGTCACACATCAGTTCCAGCGGTTGGCCCGCGGTCGCGTCGCGCAGTTCCGCGGCAGTGAATATCGACGTGTAGCACTGCTGGCCGAGTTCGCGAGCCGCCGGTTCAAGCACGTATCCGTCGCGCGGCAAAAAGATGTTGAACACCAGCCGCCCATCCGGCGCCAGGCAGTGGGCGGCCAGGTCGAACACACCCTTGAGTTGTTCGATGGTGCGGAAGTCCGAGACCACCTCCGAGAGCAGGATGAGCTGATAGTCGTTGCGCAGATCCCCCACGGTCTCGAAGACGTCGCGCTGGATCACCCGTACGTCCAAGGACTGCTGCGCAGCGTCGGAGCGAAGCAGTTCGGCGAACTTCGGAGTCATCTCGACCGCGTCGACCGGGTGACCCCGGCGGGCCAACGCCAGAGTGTTGCGTCCGGTTCCGGCGCCGATGTCCAGTATCGGAAATGCCGACGGGTTGTCCGTCTCGCCGGCCAGGGCCCACACCCTGGCATCCGGTTCGGTGCCGAACAAAGGCGGCTCGCGGGTGGCGACCCAGTTGTCGTAGGCGCCCTCGACGGTGAACCACTTGGCCGAAACGTGATAGTTCAACGCTAGACCCACCGGCGAGTCATAGGTGATGACGATGTCTGACCGCGGGGATGCCGCGTAGGCCTCGGTCAGTTGGCCATCGAGGACCCCGCGGAGTTGGGCCAACTCCTCGGCGGTGAACCGCACCCCCAGCGCGGTAAACACCTCGTCACAGGTCTGCACGTATTCATCGAGCATGTCCGGTACCGCCGGCAGGGTGATCTCGCCGCGGGCCACGCCCCGGCGCAGTAGGCGCCGGGTCATCGCCTGCCGCAGCTGCGCGCCGGTCGAACTCGTATCGTCCACGCCGCCCTGCCTACCGTATTCCCACGGCGGGATGCAAGACTCCCACAGCGCGGCGCACCACGATCACGTTGTCGACCAGGATGGCCTCCTCGCCGCCAGGTCCGCGCGCTGAACGCTCGGCGCGCTCAACCCGGATCCGCTGCCACTGTGCGCCGTCGAGTGCGAGTCCGTCGAGCACCGATTCGGCAGTGGGAAATTCGTGGTGATGCAGCCGCGACGCCCACGGCGGGGCGGCGGCGTGGTCGACGATCAGTAACGTTCCCCCCGGGGCCACCGCAGCAGCGGCCCGCCTCAGCACCGCCGACCGGTCCATCGCGACGGTGCTGTGCAGGAACTGCGCTGAGACAAGATCGAACGGTCCTTCCGGAAGTTCGCGAGTCAGATCGCACTCGACGACGTCGATGCGGTCGGCCACTCCACGGGAAGTGGCCGCCTCCCGTGCCCGGGTCAGAGCGGTGGTCGAGATATCGACGGCGACCACGGTCCAGCCGTGTTCGGCGAGCCAGATCGCGTCGGCTCCCTCGCCGCAGCCCAAGTCCAGCGCGCGGCTGCCATCGAGTGTGGGTGCGACCTCGGCTAGTCGGGCGTTCACCCGACCGCTCCACACCTGCGGCGTGGCCGAGTAATGCTCTTCCCACACGGCGCGTGCGTCGCCGGGCGGTTGATCCATCAGGGCCTCCTCAAGTACGACGTGTCGTTGACCAAGCGCACCGATGCACCGTTGTCGGGATAGAACTCCGCGATGCTCAAGGAGGCTAAATCCAGGTGGACCCGGTGCAGGATCGTCGGGCCTGCGTCCAGGGCCAGTCGCAGCAGGGTTTTGATCGGCGTCACGTGTGAGACCACCAAAACCGTGGCGCCTGGATGCTCGGCCACGATCCGGTCGAGGGCACGTTGCACTCGCTGCCCGACCTCATCGAAGCTCTCCCCGCCCGGCGCCGCCAGGCTGGTATCGCGCAGCCAGCGGCCATGCACGTCGGGGTGACTCTTCGCCGCCTCCGGAAATGTCAGACCCTCCCACTCACCGAAGTCGGTCTCGGTGAGGTTCTCGTCGACCGCGACGCTCAGTCCGAGGGCATCCGCGGCCGCCGTCGCGGTTGCGTGCGCTCGTTGCAGCGGAGAGGAGATCACCGCCGAGATACCGCCCTTCTGGGCCAGATAGCGCGCGGCGTCGGCGGCCTGGCGGCGGCCGACCTCGGTCAGTTCGGGGTTACCGCGGCCCGAGTAGCGACGCTGCACGGACAACTCCGTCTGGCCGTGACGTAACAGCAGCAGCCGGGTCGGTCCGCCGCGGTTGCCGGTCCAGTCCGACGGCGCAACCGCGACCGCGTCCGGCGGCGGATCGCCGGCCGTACCAGCAGAGTCCAACCCAGCGGAGTCCAACCCAGCAGAGTCCAACCCAGCGGAGTCCAACCCAGCAGCGTCCATCGCCTCGTTGGCCAGCCGATCCGCATGAGCGTTACGTTCCCGCGGAATCCAGTCGAACGTCACACCGTCGAAGGTCGACGCCAGTGCCCTGGCCTGCTGATGCAGTTCGGCCAACCCAGGGTGCTTGACCTTCCAACGCCCACTCATCTGTTCGACGACGAGCTTGGAATCCATCGACACCGCAACCTCATCAGCGCCAAGCCGGCGTGCCTCTTCCAGTCCGGCGATCAGACCCCGGTACTCGGCGACGTTGTTGGTGGTCTGTCCGATGAATTGTTTGTGTTCGGCCAGCACGGTGGCGCGGTCGGCCGAGAACACCACGCATCCGAATCCGGCCGGTCCGGGGTTTCCCCGGGATCCCCCGTCGGCTTCGAGAACCACTTTCACGAGCCGGGCCCGCGGACCCGCAGCAGGATCGCCCCACACTCCGAACATCGCAGCACCTCATCGTCGGCGGCTGCGGTGATGCGAGCCAGCTCGCCCCGGTCGAGTTCGATACGGCAGGCTCCGCAGCGACCACCCGCCAGCCGACCGGCACCGACGCCCGACGTCGCGGCCTGCCGCTCGTAGAGCTTCACCAGATCAGCATCCAGGCCCGACACCAACTCTGATCGGCGCGCGACTCGCTCGGTGCGGGTGACCTCGATCTCGGCGAGCACCCGGGCGTGAGCCTCCTCGGCGAGGACAAGGTCAGCACGCAGGCCCTCCACCGCTGCCTGCTCGCCGGCGTGTTCGGCCGCCAGTTGCTCACGACGTTCCATCACCTCCAGCAAGGAATCCTCCAGACTCCCCTGTCGGCGTTCCAGCGTGTCCAACTCGTGCTGCAGTTCCTCGAGTTGTTTGGGATTGACCGATCCGGAGTCCAACAGACCGCGATCGCGGTCCTCGCGCTTGCGCACAGCGTCAACCTCGGACTCCAGCCGGGCGACTTCGGCGTCGAGGTCCGCTATCAGGATGGCGAGGGCAGCCAGCCGGTCGGCCGCGCCGCGCTCGCTGGATCGCAACTCTTCGAGATGCTGCTGCTCGGGTAGGTGCGCGGCCCGGTGCGCCAGTCGCGACAGCTCTGCATCGAGTTCGGTCAGCTCCAGGAGCGTTACTTGTTGTGCTACTTCAGCTTTCACTGTTACCTCCGGCGAAGTCAATGTTCCACGGATCAGTGCGCAGTGGGCATACCGTTACCGGAAGTGCGGCACCGAAATGTGCGCGCACCACCGCAGCGGCCTGCGAGCACCACGGGTATTCACTGGCCCAATGGGCGACGTCAACGAGCCCGACGGCACTGATGCGGCGGTGCTCGTCGGCGGGGTGGTGGCGCAGATCGGCGGTGACGTACGCCTGCACACCGGCTGCCGCGGCCGCGGCAAGAAGAGAATCCCCCGCCCCGCCACATACCGCGACCCGCGAAACCGTGGCGTCAGGATCCCCGGAACCGCGTACACCCCAGGTGGTCGTCGGCAGAGCCGATCGCACCGAAGCCACGAAGTCGGCGAACCGCTGCGGCCGCGACACCTGGCCGATCCGGCCGATGCCCACACCGGCGGGCAGGGGCGCCAGCGCGATCACGTCGAAAGCCGGTTCTTGATAGGGGTGTGCCGACCGCATGGCCGCCAGCACCCGATCCCGGAGGGCGGCCGGGGCGATGACTTCCACCCGGTCCTCCGGCAGGCGTTGCAGCGATCCCACGGTGCCGATCGCCGGGGTTGCGCCCGCGGCGGGCAGGAACTGTCCGCTGCCGGTGACGGTCCAACTGCAGTGCGAGTAGTCGCCGATCTGGCCTGCACCGGCGGCGAAGACCGCCGAACGCACTGCATCGGCAGCCGGCCCGGGCACGAAGATCACCCACTTGTCCAGGGCAGGGCCGGGGAAGACCGGTTCCAGGACCGATTCGATGGTCAGGCCCAGCGTCTCGGCCAGTGCATCGGAGACGCCCGGATTAGCGGCGTCGGCATTGGTGTGTGCCGTGAACAATGCCGAACCGGCGCGAATCAGGCGGTGGATCAGCGCTCCCTTGCCACTGCTGGCGGCCACCGTGTCCACCCCCCGCAACAGCAGTGGATGATGCGCCAGCAGAAGCCCTCGCGGCCGCACGGTGTCCACCACCGCGGCGGTGGCGTCGACTGCGACGGTCACCGAGTCAACGATGTCGTGCGGGTCGCCGCAGACCAGACCGACAGAGTCCCAGTCGTGTGCCAGGCCGGGCGGATAGGCGTCGTCGAGCACCGCGATGACGTCGGCGAGGCGGACGCTCATCGCAGTCCCTCGGCGAGGGCTTCGCTCAGCACCGGCCACTCGTCTCTCACTGTCGCGCGGAGGTAATCGGTACCCATTCCGACGAAGGTGTCGCAGCGACGCACGGCAATT
>SYAA01000249.1 GCA_005789055.1 Actinomycetota bacterium | reverse complement strand
CGCAGTGTTGCTGATTGCTTCGGTCGCGGTGTAGGTCGCGGCCGCGAGGCTCTGCGCCTCAGCGAAGAGGCCTCGGTCGGCCAAATGCTCGATGGCGATGCCGATGTAGGAGGCGCCGACCGCGTTGAGAGCCGCCGCGAAATGCACAGAGTCGAGATCGGCACCCATCGGCATGACGGCGACCAACGCCTGCGCTGCCACTGCTGTCGCCGCACTCATCTGTGCGCTCACACCGGACTCGGCTGCCGCCGATACACCTACCGAAGCAGCGCTGACGTTGAGAACCATGGGTCGACCTCCCGTTGGACGCGGCCGGTTGCCGCGGCATCGACCTCACCGTAGAAGTGCGGCCCAGTTCTGTCGATTCACCCGGGCTCGGCTAGAGCAACCAGCGCTCGAGCACCCGGGCCAGCCCGTCGTCGTCATTGGACGCGGTGACCTCGTTGGCCGCTTCGACCGCCTCCGGGTGAGCATTACCCATCGCCACGCCGTGGCCCGCCCACACGAGCATCGGGACGTCGTTGGGCATGTCCCCGAAGGCGACCGTGTCCTGCGCGCCGATCTCCAGCGGCCGGGCGATCTCCTGCAGCCCGATCGCCTTGCTGATACCGACCGGGCTGATCTCCACTAGACCGTCATTGGTCGAGTAGGTGATGTCACCAAGGAAGCCAATGTGTTTAGCCAATGCGGCGGACAACTCCGAACTCGGCATCCCGGGTTTGCGCACCAGCAGCTTGACCGCTGGGGCACTAAGCACGTCGGCGAAGGACACCTCGGTGTTGTCCGGATTGAGCCAAGCGTGTTCGTAGCCAGGCGCACTGACGAACTGCGGGGTGGCCGAGTCGTGCGCGCTGCGGCCCACCCGTTCGGCGGCCAGACCGCAACCGGGCACTGCCCGGTCGGCGATCTCGGCGAGTTCCGCAAGCACCTCCACCGACAGGGTCCGCGCCGAGATCACCCGATCGGTGGCCGCGTCGTAGATGACCGCTCCGTTGGCGCACACCGCCAATGGCGCGAACCCGAGTTCATCAACGACCGGCGCGATCCATCGGGGCGGTCGACCAGTGGCGAGGACGAACTGTGTTCCGGCCGCCATGGCGGCCACAATCGCCTCCCGCGTGCGCGCAGTGATGCGGTCCGACCCGTTGAGCAGAGTCCCGTCGACGTCGGTCGCGATCAGCGCCGGCAGCACTAGGTCTCCTGCGCGGCACGGCGCGCCCGCTGCATCAGGATTCCTGCGCGGCACGGCGCGCCCGCTGCATCAGGATTCCTGCGCGGCACGGCGCGCCCGCTGCAGCGATTCAGCTTCATCGATAAGAGTGGCCTCGGCCGGCGTCGGCGCGCCGCCGCCCAGCCGCCGCGGAACCCAATAGGCGTCTGCCGGGTGCGGATAGAGCTCTTGGACCTCGTGCAACAGCGCGGTCATCGCCGCACGCAGCGCCGCATCCAGTTCGATGGGAGTCCCGGACGGTGTCAACGGTCTACCGATCCGCACGACGATCGGAATCTTATTGCGGCCCAGATTCTTCGGATGACCCTTGGTCCAAATGCGCTGCGATCCCCAGATGATCATCGGGACGATCGGCACCTGGGCCTCCAGTGCCATCCGGGCCGTGCCGCTCTTGAATTCCTTGAGTTCGAAACTTCGGCTGATGGTGGCCTCCGGATAGACCCCTACCAGTTCGCCGGACCGAAGTGCGCGCACCGCCTCGGCGTAGGCGGCCGCACCGGCCTGGCGGTCCACCGGTATGGCGCCGGTATGTCTGATCACAAAGTTGACAATGGCGACCTTCTGCATCTCGGCCTTGGGCATCAGCCTGATCCAGCGCCCCCGTTTGCGGCCGGCCAAGCCCACCGGCAGGAAATCGACGTAGCTGGTGTGGTTGGCCGCCACCACCGCTCCGCCGTAGGCGGGCAGGTTCTCCAAACCCTCGTAGGTGATCGTGATGCCCGCGACCTTGGCCGCAACAAAAGAACCGAATTCCAAGGCGCGATATACCAGTTCCATCGATGCCTAGTCTGCCGTGCCGCTGCCGTGCTGCTGGCGGCGGGCGGCCCGTTCGGCCAATTCGGCGGTTTCGAGATCGGCGGCTTCGGCGGGCGTGGGCGCGCCGCCACCGAGGGAGTGCGGCACCCAGAACGCGCCGGGCGGATGCGGACCGTAGGCGTCCTGAACAGCTTTGAGTAGGTGCTGCATCCGCGATCGCAACAGCGCGGTGAGTTCGGTGGCCGGCAGGCTGGGCGAGATGGGTTCTCCGACGGCGATGGAGATCGGGACCTTGGGCCGCCACATATTCCGCGGGTGATCCTTGGTCCAGATGCGTTGGGCACCCCAGACGATGTGCGGGATGATCGGTACATCGGCGGCGATGGCCATGCGTGCGGCACCCGACTTGAACTCCTTGAGTTCGAAACTGCGACTGATTGTCGCCTCCGGGTACACCCCCACCAATTCACCGGCCTCCAGCGCCCTCACCGCGGCATCGAATGACGCCGCACCACTGGAACGGTCGACCGGGATGTGCCGCAGACTGCGCATGATCGGGCCGGTGACCGAGTGATCGAAGACCTCTTGTTTGGCCATGAACCGCACCAACCGAGGCGGCGCGAGACGGTAGGAGGGTAAGCCCGCGAACGTGAAGTCGAGGTAACCGGTGTGGTTGATCGCCACCACCGCGCCGCCTACCGCGGGCAGGTTCTCCATTCCGGTGATGGTGAAACTCAAGCCCTGGATCCGCCACAGCAGACGGACAGCCGCGATGACAGTTCCGTACGCCGGTTCCACGCTCGTCAGCCTAGTGCGACACCGGCCGCTAAACTCTCAATAGGTGCTTCTACCAGCGGAGAGGAAATTCGTGCAGGTCACCAGCGTCGGCCATGCCGGTTTTCGAGTCGATACCAACGCGGGCAGCATTCTGTGTGACCCGTGGCTCAACCCGGCCTATTTCGGTTCGTGGTTCGTGTTTCCGGACAACAGCGGCCTCGACTGGGCGGCCCTCGGTGACTGCGACTACCTTTATATCTCGCATCTGCACAAAGATCACTTCGATCCCGCGCTGCTCAGCGAGCATGTCAACAAAGACGCCGTGGTGCTCCTGCCCGACTATCCGGTTCCCGATCTCAAGCGTGAGTTGCAGGCGTTGGGCTTTCACCAGTTTGTCGAGACCGAGGATTCCGTCAAGCACCACCTCAGTGGGCCCCGGGGTGACCTCGACATCATGATCATCGCATTGCGGGCTCCGGCCGACGGTCCGATCGGCGACTCCGGAATCATCATCTCCGACGGCATCACAACGATGTTCAACATGAATGACTCCCGGCCGCTGACACTGGATCCATTGGCCGAATTCGGCGGCGTCGACGTTCACATGACGCAGTACTCCGGAGCGATCTGGTACCCGATGGTCTACGACATGCCCGAGCGCGCCAAGCAGGCCTTCGCAATCCAGAAGCGCCAGCGCGGAATGGATCGCTGCCGGCAGTATATCGCCGACGTAGGTGCCACCTGGGTGATCCCGTCTGCCGGACCACCGTGCTTCCTGGATCCGGAGTTGCGTGACCTCAACGACGACCACGGCGATCCTGGCAATATCTTCCCCGACGAGATGGTGTTCCTGGACCAGATGCAGTTGCACGGACATCGCGGCGGATTGTTGATGATTCCGGGTTCGGTGGCGAATTTCGAAGGTGCTGAACTGATTTCACTGACCCACCCGATCCCCGAGGCCGAGGTCGAAGAGATCTTCACCACGGGTAAGGCCGCCTACATCGCGGCTTATGCCGAGCGGATGGCCCCAGTGCTGGCCGCTGAGAAAGCGGGCTGGGCACCGGCCACCGGAGAGCCATTGCTGGACCCTTTGCGCGTCCGGTTCGAACCGATCATGCTGGCCAGCGACCAGATTTGCGATGGCATCGGCTACCCGGTCGAACTCAAGATGGGATCCGAGACGGTCGTGCTGGATTTTCCGAAACGCACTGTGCGTGAGCCGATTGCGGATGAGAAGTTTCGCTACGGCTTCGAGATTGCACCGGAGTTGGTTCGGACGGTGCTTCGGGACAACGAGCCGGACTGGGTGAACACCATCTTCCTGTCCACCCGATTCAAAGCCTGGCGGGTAGGCGGTTATAACGAGTACCTGTACACGTTCTTCAAGTGTCTTACCGACGAGCGGATCGCCTACGCCGACGGTTGGTTCGCCGAGGCCCACGACGACACTTCGACCATCGCCCTGGACGGCTGGGAGGTTCAGCGTCGCTGCCCGCACCTGAAAGCCGACCTGTCAAAATTCGGTGTGGTCGATGGCGCAACGCTGACGTGCAATCTGCATGGCTGGCAGTGGGATCTGGCATCGGGCCGCTGCCTGACCAGTAAGGGCCACCCACTGCGCAGCTCGCGCGTATGACCAGGCCGCCGCGTCAGTATTACGACGATGGACTGATTCAACTGGATCGCCACGCATTGACGTTGCGGCGCTATCACTTCCCATCCGGAACGGCGAGAGTCATTCCACTGCAGTCGATCCGCGGGTACCGGACGCAGCCGCTGGGAATGTGGTTGCAGCGCTTCCGGCTGTGGGGCACCTCGGATCTGCGGCGTTGGCTGCCCCTGGACCCGCGCCGACCACTGAGGTCAGTTCTCATCACCCTTGACGTGCCGGGGGTCTGGCCCTCCCCGGCCTTCACCCCTGCCGAACCCGCGGACTTTCTGACGATGTTCGACGAAGTCCTCCAACGCCGCCGACCGCCGGAGACTCAGAGCTGAGAAACCAGCTGACGAAGGTCGGACGACCGCGATCCCGCGGTGTCGTAGACCCGAACGATCGCCTCGTCTCCGGGTTGCAGGTAGGTGGACTCGCCCAGTGCGGTGTAGCGCGTCGCACCGATGCCGATCAGGACGGTGTCTGGCCGGCCGCAGGCCACCATCAACGCCCCGACGTCCTCCAACGGGGTCTCCGGTGCACCCTTCTGATTGGCCAGCCGCTCGAGGATCCAGTCCAGCAGCATCTCGCCGTAATAGGAGTAGCCGGGCACTGGGCTGTCGACTCCGTATTCCGCGGTGATCCCGTCCGATCCGCGCAGGTGACACGACAGCCGCATCGTCGCCGTGGGTCCGTCCGAGCTGAGGTCGCCGATATCGAAGAACTCCCGTGCAACACCTTTGGAGGCCGGCCCCCAGTTCTTCTTATCGCTGATCTTGCGCGCGTTCGGTCGGCGGATCGAACAGTCGTTGAACGCCCCGAGCGCAAAGGGGCGCAGTTCGGCGACGATGTCGCCGTTCCAGCGCACTCGACACGCAAGTCCGACCTCGGGCTCGATCTGAAGGTTCAACGCTCCGTCGGCCGCCGCGGTGGTCGGCACCCGCAACGCGTCATGAGAGAGCGGGAACTCACCAAGGAAGCTGTCGTGACCGGGGGCGTACCACGGGAATAGGCCCTTGGGTGCGTCGGGCTCACTCTTCACGGTGACGAAATCGGCTGCTTCACCGGCTTGTTCGAGATGGCCGGCGAAATTTCCGGCCACTCCGAAACCGAACCAGCCTCGCGCTTGGTCAAGATCGATGTCGATCATCGACGGGCCGATCATGGGCCGAGCACGTCGGTGCCGACGAAGGGCACCAGCGCAGCAGGCACCCGCACACTGCCGTCGGGTTGCTGGTGGTTCTCCAGGATCGCGACCAACCAGCGGGTGGTAGCCAGGGTTCCGTTGAGTG
>SYAA01000248.1 GCA_005789055.1 Actinomycetota bacterium | reverse complement strand
GGTCGCGAAGTACCCGAGCGAATCGTTCTTGCCGTAGGTCTCCAGCAGGCTGCGGATCGCGGACTCGTCCTCTCCGGTGAGAGCGTTGGAGGCGCGCTGGGACGCAAACAGCACCACTGCCGCCGCCATCAGCGCCAGCGCTCCGAATAGGCCGAACAGGGCATTGAGGAAGACATTCGGTCTACCGACGAACAGATCCGGCGTGGCGGCGGCGAATCCGCTGACCCGGTTAACCGCGTAGGCCAGCCGGTACCCGGGCTGCAGGGAACCGGGGAACAACTGCAGCAGCCCCAGCGCCAGCGCGATCCCGGCCAGGTTTCCGGCCACCAGCACGCCCGCCGCTTTGAGCAGCGCACCACGGCGCACCTTGGCCCAGAACTCGTCGTAGGCCGCGACCAGAACGGCGATCGCCGCGATATGGACGGTCAGGCCCAGGAACTCGCCCAGGTCCTCGAGTCGGCTGCCGTCCCGTTGGAGCAGCGACGCAATATCAAAGCCGACCGCGCCCACCAGGATGACCACCAGCACCCACCAGGCGATGCGCTTCCGTGCCGCCAGCGCGCCGGCCATGACTGCCAGCGCAAACGCCCAGGCGAAGCTGGTGTCGGGAAAGTTGAACAGGTAGTTGTCGATGAACTCCCGCGGCACCCGGGTGAGGTGCCTGATCGTCGTCGAGACGCTGGAGAGCAGCGCGGCAGCGGCGACCACCCCGAGGAACGTGCCCGCCGCCGCGGGAACCCAACCGAACCGGGACCGGGTCCTGCGCACCGTGACCGTCATAGGCCGCCAGGGTATTCGCTGATCGTTGGATATTCGGTGATCATCGGCGCCCGGTTCACCCCACTGGCCCGGTGAGGCTCTCGCCCGGCCCGAATCCCGGTTCATCGGGGGCTGCGCTGGCCTCGCGGAAGGCCAACTGCAGGCTCCGTAGCCCGTCTTTGAGGGGTTTTGCGTGTGGCCCGAGGTATTCGGTGGTGGCGGTGATCAGGCCGGCCAGCGCGGTGATCAGCCGGCGCGCTTCGTCGAGGTCACGATATTCGCTGGTGTCGGGATCGGCCGACGACAGCCCGAGCTTCTCGGCGGCCGAACTCATCAGCATCACCGCCGCGCGGCTGATCACCTCGATGGCCGGGATGTCGGCGAGGTCGCGGATGTCGGGGTTATCCATCATGGCTGCTAGACTTCCATGCACGACCGTCCCGGCGAATGCCAGGACAGCAAGTGGAGTCCCACTCCCACCGTCGGCCACGGAGATCATCCGAAGGTCAGGCGGTCCGGTCTCAGATACCTCAGGGTATCTGCACTGCGCTCGACGCAGGCGGCGTCACAGCCGTGATCGGTCGGCTTGGGCCCTGCTTTATGCAGGGCCTTTCTGTTTGATTGAACGCTGCTGTTCAGTCAAACGGGGTGCTGGTGGTGTGGGTCCCGTGAGCTGTTCCCGGTGTCCACGGACGGTCTGCCCACAAGACCGAACCAGGGAGGCCCCATCAGCACTGAGACCCGCGTCAACGAGCGCATCCGCGTACCTGAAGTCCGTCTGATCGGACCCGGCGGGGAGCAGGTGGGCATCGTGCGCATCGAAGACGCACTCCGCGTGGCAGCGGATGCCGATCTCGACCTCGTCGAAGTAGCCCCGGAAGCTAAACCTCAGGTGTTCAAGATCATGGACTACGGCAAGTTCAAATACGAGACGGCACAGAAACTCCGCGAGTCTCGCAAAAACCAGCAGCAGACCGTCGTCAAGGAACAGAAACTCCGTCCCAAGATCGACCCGCACGATTACGAGACCAAGAAGGGTCACGTTATCCGCTTCCTGGAGGCGGGGTCGAAGGTCAAGGTGACGATCATGTTCCGCGGTCGCGAGCAGTCTCGGCCCGAACTGGGCTACCGACTGCTGCAGCGATTAGGCGCCGATGTCGCCGACCACGGCTTCATCGAGACCTCGGCCAAGCAGGACGGCCGCAATATGACGATGGTGCTGGCACCGCACCGCGGCGCTAAGACTCGCGCCAAGGCGGCGACACAGGTAGTCGGGGCCCCGGCAGCAGAACCGGCAGCCGAGGATGCCGATATCGACGAGATCAGCGCCGAGCCGACCACCGCCGAGCAGACCACCGCTTAGATACCAACGTTTCAACAGGACACCAACGATTCAACAGAACTGAGGAAAGATGCCCAAGGCCAAGACTCACAGCGGGGCAGGCAAGCGTTTCCGCAAGACCGGCACCGGAAAGATCGTGCGGCAGAAGGCGGGACGCCGCCACCTGTTGGAGCACAAGGCGTCCAAGCGGACCCGCCGTCTCGACGGCCGCACTGTCGTTGCCGCCAATGACACCAAGCGCGTCAAGAAGCTGCTGAACGGCTGACGCCGAACCCCTTAACTTTTCGAAGACTTTTCGAACGAGCGAGAAGAGGAACACCCATGGCACGCGTCAAGCGCGCAGTCAATGCCCAGAAGAAGCGGCGGACCCTGCTCAAGGCGTCCAAGGGCTACCGCGGCCAGCGGTCCCGGCTTTACCGCAAAGCCAAAGAGCAGCAGCTGCATTCGCTGAACTACGCATACCGTGACCGTCGTGCCCGCAAGGGCGATTTCCGCAAGCTGTGGATCACCCGGATCAATGCGGCGGCCCGCGCCAACGACATCACTTACAACCGGTTGATCCAGGGACTCAAGGCCGCCGGTGTGGAGGTCGACCGCAAGAACCTCGCCGATATCGCGATCAGCGATCCGGCCGCGTTCACCGCACTGGTCGACGTGGCACGAGCCGCTCTGCCTCAGGACGTCAACGCGCCGTCCGGTGAGGCTGCCTGACCGCCTCGGAAGGCTCCGAGCCCATGGGCACGCCGGCACCGTTGACGCCGAAATCCGCCCGGGTGATGGCTGCGGTCAAGCTTCATCGCCACACCGGGCGGATGAGGTCCGGTCTCTTTTTGGCCGAGGGCCCTAATCTCGTCGAGGCCGCTGCTGCGCACGGCGTGGTGGACGAGGTGTTCGCCACCGCCGCCGCCGTTGACCGCTACGGCGAGCTGGTGCGCGATCTGCCTGTGCACCTGGTGACCGAGCCCGCGGCGAAAGCTCTGTCCGACACCGTAACTCCGTCGGGACTCATCGCGGTGTGCCACATTCCCGACCCGCAACTCGGCGCGGTTCTCGCGGGGAAACCCACCCTGATCGCCGTGGCCGTGGATCTCTCCGAACCGGGGAACGCCGGCACGCTGATCCGGATCGCCCATGCCATGGGAGCCGACGCCGTGGTCTTCGCCGGCCAGAGCGTGGACCCGTACAACGGGAAATGCCTGAGGTCGTCGGCGGGCAGCATCTTCTCGGTGCCCGTCATCTCCGAACCTGACACCGCTGAGTTGCTCTCGCAGCTGCGCTTGTCCGGCTTGCAGTTGATGGCGACAACCCTGGACGGGGACACCAGTCTCGACGATGCCGATCCGATATTGGCGGCGCCAACGGCGTGGATTTTCGGTCCGGAATCTCGCGGCCTGCCTGCGGATGTCGCCGCGCTGGCCGACCAGCGGGTGGCGATTCCGATGGCGGAGGGAGCGGAGAGTCTCAACGTTGCTGCCGCGGCGGCTGTGTGTCTTTACCAGAGCGCGCGTGCTCAGCGGCACCGCCTAGGCTGACCGCGTGGACGACGAGCTGGCCCAGGATCCCGCCGGTCAGGCGCAGACCGTCACGGGCTGGCTGCGCAACGCCAATCGCAAACCCGATCTCGTCGACATCATCCGACGGGCTCGGCGCGCATTGCCCGGCGATCCCGATTTCGGTGATCCGCTGTCGGCGGCGGGTGACGGGGGCCCGCAGGCGGCAGCGCGCGCCGCCGACCGGTTGATGCCCGATCGCAACGGCGCCACCAGAGAAGTGAGCCTGGCCGCGCTGCAGCTGTGGCAGGCCGTCACCGAGAAGGTGTCCGGCCGGCCGGCCAACGCCGAGATGACCCTGGTGTTTACCGACCTGGTGAACTTCTCCGACTGGTCGTTGCGGGCGGGCGATGAGGACACTCTGCGACTGTTGCGCCGGGTGGCCCAGGCGGCGGAGCCGCCAATGCTGGGGTCCGGCGGCCAGATCGTCAAACGGATGGGCGACGGCATGATGGCGGTCTTCACCGATGCCGTCACCGCGGTGCGCGCCACCCTGGAAGCGCTGGATGCCGTGAAAACCGTCGAGGTCGCCGGCTACCAGCCGCGGATGCGGGCAGGAATCCACACCGGGCGTCCGCAGCGCATCGGATCGGACTGGCTAGGCGTGGACGTCAACATCGCGGCCCGGGTGATGGAGCGCGCCACCCGCGGTGGTCTCATCGTTTCGGAGACGACACGGGGCAAACTCTCAGTCGCGGAGGTGGAGTCTCTCGGGGTGAGCGTCAACCGGGTGCGTCGGCAGATTTTCACGCCGCGTCAGCAGGGTGTGCCGGCCGACCTCGCGATGTACCGGATCACGCCCCGGCGTGCAGACGGCTCAGACGAACTCCTCGGCACTGGCCTCGATCCAGTCTGAGAGCCAAGCCGCCGGCGGATCATCGAGCAGTTCGCCGGGCATCAGCCACTCGTAGATCTCGGCGTAGGTTCCGGTGCGGAAGGAGTCGATGCGACGGTTGAGCATCGACGGTTCCAGGTCCGCGAAGCTGTCCAACCCCATCGAGGCCACCATCTGGGCGGCGCTGGACACCGTGCCCTGCTGAAAATTAGCCGCCCGGTCGATCTTGTCCGGCACGTGCAACGCGCGCGCCAGTCCGGCGTCCTGGGTGGCGACCCCGGTGGGGCAGCGGTTGGTGTGGCACTTCATCGCCTGGATACAGCCGACCGCGAACATCATCGATCGGGCCGCCAGGGTGAAGTCCGCACCCTGGATGATCCGGCGGACGATATCGAAGCCGGTGGCCACCTTGCCGGATGCGCCGATCTTGATGTGCTCGCGAAGCCCGGTGCCGACCAGGCAGTTCTGCACCAGCATCAGACCCTCGGTCAGCGGCATGCCGACATGGTCCTCGAACTCCTGGGGCGCGGCCCCGGTGCCGCCCTCGGAACCGTCGACGATGATGAAATCCGGTGTGATACCGGTCCGGATCATCGCCTTGCACATCGATAAGAACTCCGTGCGGGCTCCGATGCACAACTTGAAGCCGACCGGCTTACCGCCGGACAGACTGCGCAGCGTCGCGATGAAGTGGACCAGTTCCAGTGGGGTTGTGAAAGCGGTGTGTGCCGGGGGAGACACCACCGTCTGACCGACGGGAACGCCCCGGGTTTCGGCGATCTCGGGCGTGACCTTGGGTCCGGGCAGCACACCGCCGAGACCGGGTTTGGCACCCTGGGACAGCTTGATCGAAATAGCTTTGACGGTAGGAAGATTGGCCTTCTCCCGGAACTTCTCGGCATCGAAATGTCCCTCGATGGTGCGGCAGCCGAAGTATCCCGAACCGATCTCCCAGATCAGATCACCACCGTGCTTGAGGTGATACGGGCTGATCGCACCCTCGCCGGTATCGTGGGCGAACCCACCCTTGGCCGCCCCGCCGTTGAGCGCCTCGATCGCATTGCCCGACAGCGCCCCGAAGCTCATCGCCGACACGTTGAGTAGCGCGATGTCATAGGGCTGGGTGCAGTCCGGACCGCCGAGGCGCACCGTCGGCTTCAGGTCGGTGGCCATCTTTGCGCGCAGGGAGTGCCGCAGGAACTCGGTGCCTTCGGCGTTGAGATTGTTTTCGGTGCCGAACGGTTCGTCGCCCTTGATGCCCTTGGCCCGCCGATACACCGCGTCGCGGCTCTGTCGGTTGAACGGGGCTCCATCGGTGTTGGACTCAATGAAGTACTGATAGATCTCCGGGCGGATCAACTCCGCCACGAACCGGGCGTGGCCCAGGATCGGGTACGCCCGCAAAATCGAGTGGCTCTTCTGCAGTAGGTCCCAGGTACCCAGAGCGGCCAGTGCGGCGAGCACCGTGGCCGGGATCCACCACAGCGCACCGACCTTGAGAGCCAGCACCCCGATGGCGATCGCGGCTGCCCATAGTGCCGCGATGATCGCCCCTCTGATCATCGGTCCTCCTCCGGGGGCGAAATGCCCGCCGCGGCGTCATTGTGGCATCACCTATGATCTTCCGGTCGGCACTTCCGCCACACCCGTGCCGAAAAATCCAGGCCAGCTAAGGAGAACCTCGCCCCGTGGGTGAGCAACCCGTCGAAGGTGTCCACGACCCGGTGTCCCAGGACGCGCTGACCGTCGCCGTCGACGCGGCCCGCCACGACTTCGAAGCCGCCACCGATCTCGATGCGCTGGCCCGCGCCAAGACCGAGCACCTCGGTGATCGCGCGCCACTGGCCCTGGCCCGGCAGTCGTTGGCGGCGTTGGCCACCGACGACCGCGCGGACGCCGGCAAGCGGGTCAATCTCGCCCGCACGGCGGCCCAGGGATTCTTCGACGAACGATTGGCGGTCTTGCGCGCTGAGCGCGACGCGGCGGTGCTGAGCGCCGAGACCATCGACGTCACACTGCCCTCGACACGGCAGCCACTCGGGGCACGCCACCCCATCACGATCCTTGCCGAGAACATCGCCGACACCTTCGTTGCAATGGGTTGGGAGTTGGCCGAGGGCCCCGAAGTGGAATGCGAGCAGTTCAACTTCGATGCGCTGAACTTCCCGCCCGACCATCCCGCGCGCAGCGAGTCGGACACCTTCCATATCGCCCCGGAAGGATCCCGGCAGCTACTGCGCACCCACACCTCACCGGTACAGGTTCGCACCCTGTTAGCCCGTGAGTTACCGGTATACATCATCTCGATCGGGCGCACCTTCCGCACTGATGAACTCGACTCCACCCACACCCCGGTGTTCCACCAAGTGGAGGGACTCGCGGTGGACCGCGGACTGACGATGGCGAATCTGCGCGGCACGCTGGACGCGTTCGCGCGTTCGCAGTTCGGTCCGGAGGCGCGCACCCGGATGCGGCCGCACTTCTTTCCGTTCACCGAACCCTCGGCCGAGGTGGACGTGTTCTTTCCGGGCAAGAAGGGCGGGCCCGGCTGGGTGGAGTGGGGCGGCTGCGGCATGGTCAACCCCAATGTGTTGCGTGCCGCCGGGATCGATCCCGAGGTCTACTCCGGCTTCGCCTTCGGCTGTGGTCTGGAGCGGACCCTGCAGTTCCGCAACGGCATCCCCGATATGCGCGACATCGTCGAAGGCGACGTGCGGTTCTCGCTGCCGTTCGGGGCGGGCGTCTGATGCGGCTGCCCTACAGCTGGCTGCGGGAGGTGGTGGCTGTCGGCGCTCCCGGATGGGACGTGTCGCCTTTCGAACTCGAGCAGGCGTTGATCCGGGTCGGCCACGAGGTCGAGGACATCATCACCCTCGGCCCGGTGAGCGGCCCGCTGAAGATCGGTCGGGTGGCGACGATCGAGGAACTCGCCGAGTTCAAGAAGCCTATCCGGGCCTGCACGGTAGACGTGGGCGAGGGCACCGACCGCGATATCGTCTGCGGCGCAACAAACTTCGCCGTCGGCGATCTGGTCGCGGTGGCACTGCCCGGCGCCGTGCTGCCGGGCGATTTCCGGATCGCCACCCGCACGACCTACGGTCGGACCTCCGACGGCATGATTTGCTCGGCGGCCGAACTGGGCGTAGGGACGGACCATTCCGGCATCCTGGTGCTACCGCCCGAGACCGCCGAACCCGGCGCCGACGCGGCCGCCGTGCTGGGCCTTGACGATGTGGTGTTCGATCTGGCGATCACGCCCGACCGCGGCTATGGCCTATCGGTGCGCGGGATCGCCCGCGAGATCGCCTGCGCCTACGACCTGAACTTCGTCGACCCCGCCCATGACCCGAACGTCGCATGGGCACTGCCCGCCGAGGGTGAGGCATTACCGGTGACGATCCAGCCCGGAACGGGCGTCAGCCGCTTTTCCCTGCGCGCGGTGACCGGGATCGACCCGAAAGCGTTGTCGCCGTGGTGGTTGCGTCGCCGGCTGATGCTCTCGGGTATTCGGCCGATCTCGCCGGCGGTGGATGTCACCAACTACGTGATGCTCGAACTCGGTCACCCCATGCACGCCCACGACAGCGGCAAGATCCACGGGGGTTTTGCCGTCCGGTTCGCCGAACCGGGTGAGCGGGTGGTCACCCTGGACGGCGTCGACCGCACACTGGAACCCGGAGATGTGCTGATCGTCGATGATGTGGCCGTCGCCGCGATCGGCGGCGTGATGGGCGCCGGAACCACCGAGATCGATGACAACACCTCTGATGTCCTCTTGGAAGCCGCGGTCTGGGATCCGGCCGCGGTATCGCGCACGGTGCGCCGATTGCATCTGGTCAGCGAGGCCGGCCGTCGCTACGAACGCTGGGTCGACCCGGCCGTCTCGGTGGCCGCCATCAATCGCGCCTCGACCCTGCTGGCCGAGATTGCCGGTGGCACAGTGGGGTCCGCGCTCACCGACTGGCGCGGAGATCCGGCGCGCGAGGACTTCTCGCCGCCTCCGGTACAGATGCCTGTCGACCTTCCGGATCGGATGGCCGGGGTGGTCTATCCGGATGGCGCGACGGTGCGCCGACTGACCCAGATCGGTGCACGGGTGGCCTCGGAGCCGGGTTCGGCAGTGCTGACCGTCACCCCGCCGAGTTGGCGACCGGATATCGCCGCGCCGGCGGACCTCGTCGAGGAGGTGCTGCGGCTGGAGGGCCTCGACGCCGTTCCCTCGGTGCTGCCCACCGC
>SYAA01000247.1 GCA_005789055.1 Actinomycetota bacterium | reverse complement strand
CCGACAAGGAGGGTTTCCTGCGGTCGGCGCGCAGCCTCATCCAGACCATCGGCCGCGCTGCCCGCAACGTCTCCGGCGAAGGCCACATGTACGCCGACAACATCACCGATTCGATGAAGCAGGCGATCGAAGAGACCGATCGCCGGCGAGCCAAACAGGTCGCTTACAACACCGAGCGCGGTATCGACCCGCAGCCGTTGCGCAAGAAGATCGCCGACATCCTCGACCAGGTCTATCAGGAGGCCGACGACACCGAGAGCGGCGCCGAGGTCGAGGTCGGCGGACGCAATGCGTCGCGGGGTCGGCGCGCCCGGGGCGAGGCGGGCCGAGCCGTGTCTTCGGGCATTATCGAAGACCGCGATGTCTCGTCGATGCCGCGCGCCGACCTGGCCGCGCTGATCAAGGACATGACAGATCAGATGATGGCCGCGGCACGTGATCTGCAGTTCGAGTTGGCCGCACGCCTTCGCGACGAGATCCACGACCTGAAGAAGGAACTGCGCGGCATGGATGCCGCGGGTCTGAAGTAGCGCGTAGCACCGACGTGGCGGATACGACGGCGGTACCCGGTAGTTGGGGTGAACTGCTGGGGCGTGACTATGGCCGTGCCACAACGGTTTTGGCCGGTGGGGTCGCACTTTATGCGATCAACGAGTTCATCACGATGAGTCTGCTACCCAGTGTGGTCGCTGATATCGGGGGTGCCCGACTGTATGCCTGGGTCACGACGGTGTATCTGGTCGCCTCGGTGGTGTCGGCTACTACGGTCGGGCCGGTGCTGGCCCGGTTCGGCCCGCGTCTCTCCTACCTTGGTGCGCTGCTCTTCTTCGCGGGCGGCACCGCGGTCTGCGCGGCCGCACCCTCGATGACGGCGCTACTGGCCGGCCGGCTGATCCAAGGCCTTGCCGGTGGTGTGCTGGCCGGACTCGGGTACGCGGTGATCAGCGCCGCGCTGCCCGAGCGATTGTGGACTCGGGCTGCTGCGGTGGTGTCGGCGATGTGGGGTGTCGGCACTCTCGTCGGACCCGCATCGGGCGGCGTGTTCGCTCAATTCGGTCTGTGGCGTTGGGGATTCGGCGTCCTGATGTTCGCAGCCCTGCTGATGGCCGTGCTGGTGCCGATCGCGCTGCCCGCCCGCGGAGGCGCCCCCGAACACAGAGTGCGTATTCCGGTGCGTTCGCTGGTGCTGCTTGGTGTGGCTGCACTGCTGGTCAGCGTTGCGGCGCTGCCGCGCAATCTGGCAATCACCGCCGGCTTACTGGTGTCGGCCGCCGCGTTGGTGGTGGTCTTCGTCGTCGTCGATCGCGGTGCCGCGGCACGTGTGTTGCCGCGCCGGACGTTTGAGCCGGGGCCGTTGAAGTGGATCTACCTCACCATGGGTCTGCTGATGGCGGCAACGATGGTCGACATGTACGCGCCGTTGTTCGGCCAGCGTCTCGGCGCGCTGCCACCAGCCGCGGCCGGCTTTCTCGGGGCCGCCCTGTCAGTGGGCTGGACTGTCGCCGAGATCCGCAGCGCGTCCATCGCCGACCGTCGCGTCGCCGCGCAGGTGGTGCGCTGGTCTCCGGCGGTGATGGCTGCCGGGTTGGGTTTGGCGGCACTCGCCATCCGTGACGGCGCGGGACCGGTCGCCATTGCAGCCTTGGGTCTTGCCCTGGCGATCAGCGGTGTCGGGATCGGTGCGGCCTGGCCGCACTTGAGTGTCTGGGCCATGGGCTCGGTTGAAGGGAGCTCGGTTGAAGGGGGGTCGACGGACGACGCCGCGGAGCGGGCCGTCGCCGCGGCCGCGATCAACACCGTGCAACTCATGTGTGCGGCCTTCGGTGCCGGCGTGGCCGGCGTGGTGGTGAACGTGCGCGCGCAACCCGACGCCCCCGCGGCCCAGTGGTTGTTCGCGGTTTTCGCCGGACTGGCCGCGGTGGGCTGGCTCGCGTCGTCGCGGGCCGCGCGTGAGCCCCGGTAACCGCCACAGCACCGGTTGGCCACGGTTCGGTAACCCCCCGAATCGCCTCTCCGCCTAATGACTTACACCTCTGTAGTTTCGGCTTGTAACTCACGACGGATTGGGAAAAACATGTCAGGGACCATCGCTCGGGTCGGTATCAGGGCAACAGTGGGTGCCGGGGTGTTCGCGGCTGCCCTCGCGTTGAGTCCGGATGCGGCGGCAGCGCCGCTGAAGACGGGCGGCTACGAGTGCATCCAGGATGCCGCCGGCGGCGACCCGGCCGCACCCTTCTGCGCTCCCATCGCTGACATGGCCGGTATCCCGATGGCACTGCCGGGGCCGTTGCCCCTGGGTGCCGCGGCGGTCCCGGTCCCGGTGGCTGTGCCGCCGGTTCCGGTAGCTGTGCCGCCGGTTCCGGTGGGTGTGCCGCCGGTTCCGGTGGGTGTGCCGCCGGTTCCGGTGGGTGTGCCGCCGGTTCCGGTGGGTGTGCCGCCGGTTCCGGTGGGTGTGCCGCCTGTTCCGGTGGGGGCCGGTGCGGTGCCGTTGGGCGCCCCGTTGCCGTTAGGCGCCCCACTGCCGGTCGGTGCGCCGATCATTGACATGTCCGGGGGTAAGGGTGCGGCTACCGGTCCCGCCCCGGCCGGCGCCCCGGCGCCCGGTCAGCCCATTGCGCCCGGCCCGGCGGCGAGCTGAGGCACGATGCGGACCGTTATCCGGCTCCTGCTGGTGGTGGTCGGACTCGCTGCGAGCGTCGTCGCGGGACCAGCCGACGTGGGCACCGCCGCGGCGAATCAGGCGAACCGGCTTTCCGGTTTCACCATCGCGTCGATCGCACCGAGTCCAGGTGAGACCGTCGGTGTGGCACACCCTCTCGTGGTGACATTCGCTGACCGGGTCACCGACCGGGCCGCGGCCGAACGAGCCCTCGACATCTCCTCGTCTGTTCCCCTGACGGGGCAGTCGGTGACGGGGAAGTTCGAGTGGATCGATAACCGGACGGTGCACTGGGTGGGCGACGCATTTTGGCCGGCGCACAGCACTGTGGCGCTGTCGGTCGGCGGTCGGCCGACGACCATCGCAACCGGCCCCGCAGTCATCGGTGTTGCCAACATTTCCGATCACACCTTCACCGTGACCATCGACGGCGTCGGTGCGGGACCGTCGTCCGCGCTGCCCGCCCCGCACCACCGACCCCGCTGGGGCGAAGCAGGGGTCTTTCCGGCCTCGATGGGTAGGCCCAAGTACCCGACACCGGTCGGCATTTACACCGTTCTCGCCAAGGAGAGCGGGGTGACGATGGACTCCAGCACCGTCGGCATTCCGGTACACAGTCCGGACGGCTACCTTCTCAAGGTGGAACACGCCGTTCGATTTACCCGACGCGGCCTTTTCGTGCACGGGGCGCCGTGGGCGGTTAACTCCCTGGGCCACGACAACGTCAGCCACGGCTGTATCAGCCTGAGTCCTGAGGACGCCGAGTGGTACTTCGACACTGTCAATGTCGGAGACCCGATAATCGTCCGAGAAAACGGTCTCGAAGTCCCCCGATCGGTGTCGGCTCAGGTCACGAGTGGTGCCGGGGGAGACTGACGTCGGCGAATCGCGCCCCCGCTGACCT
>SYAA01000246.1 GCA_005789055.1 Actinomycetota bacterium | reverse complement strand
GGCCACCCGCGTGCCGTTCAAGTACTTCGACAAGGGCAGCATGGCGACGATCTCGCGCCACCACGCCGTGGCCAAGGTCGGCAAACTTGAATTCAGCGGCTACTTCGCCTGGCTGTCCTGGCTCGTCCTGCACCTGGTGTACCTGGTTGGTTTCAAAAACCGGGTCAGCACGCTGGTGAGTTGGATGATCACCTTCTCCTCGAACAGTCGCGGCCAACTGGCCACCACCAGCCAGTGGGTCTATGCCCGGCTGGCCATGGGCATCGTGGAGAAGCAGTTCCACGACGCCGCCGAACGCGCGGAGGAACGCGCCGAGGAACTCGACCCTGTCTGAGATCAGGTGAAGCGCGACCGCTTACCGAACCTTGATGACCTCCACGATGACGGGTTCGTCGGACTTCACGACTGATCCGGCGCCCGGCACCATGCCCACGACCTTCCAGTCCTTCGCGTCCAGCACAGTGCTGAATTTCGCATTCGACGACGCCAATTCCACTTTGGTGAGTCCGAGATCTTCCAATTTCGTCTTGGCGACCTCGGCGTTCTCGCCGTAGGTTTCGGGAAGTGTCACGTACGTGACCGGCTTTGCCGTCGACGTGGCTGAGGTAGCTGACGGCTCTAAAGTGTCAGTGACTGTGGCCGGTGGCGGCTGGGTAGTCGTCTGGCAGGCCGCCAGCGTGAGCGCGGACGCTACCAACAAAGTAAGCCTTGACCCATTCATAAGACAACAGCGTACAAAGCCTCGATCCGTGGCTTCACGCGAGTCGGAACCGCCGAAGTTCAGCTGGTCATTCAGCCTTCTCGTAGGGCTCGAACAACTCAGACCACGAATAGGCCAGCATCTCGTATTCATTCTCGCAGCCAGCCGCACGGCTCTTAGGCAGCTCCCCGTCGGTGACGAGGCGGTTGAACTTCTCCGGATCCGAACCGTACATCCAGCACAGCATGTTGTACATGCGGGCCTGGTTCAGGGGATGCTTGCCAGCGAGGTCCTCTTCCGACAGTGCTCCTTCGCTGTCGGCATAGTGTTCGAACATCCGGGCGTAATCGCGGACCGCCTGTTCTGCACCGGCTTCCACGTTGCCATTCCCATCGGGGGCGAGAAACAGGTACACCACAAGCTGGTCGGAGGCGTCCTCCTCCTTACCGGTGATCGGCAGCCTGCCGAAGTCGATAGCAGCGTGGGCAAGCTCGTGGTAAAACGTGGCCCGGGTGGCGTTGATCGCCGCCGGGATCGGATCGACATCGCCGGCGGCTTGGAAGGAACGCATGCTTTGGGTGATGTCCTCGTAGCACATCGTGATCTTCTTCTCGGCCGGGTTCCAGAACGCGTTCGGCTCGCCGCACTGCGCCCCGACCAATGCGATGTCATGCGGAAGTTTGAGCGTGCCATTGACCTTCTCGGCCATGTTCTCAAGGAGGTGCGTCCGCATCATCATGGAGCGACCGGCGATTGCCTGACCGCTGGACGCGTTCTCGTACGTCACGCTCATCTGCGGCTCGGAAGAACTACCGGAAGTGCTCGAGCCGCATCCCGAGGCGACAAGTACTGCCATGACGGCGGCGCCGAGGGGTGAGCGCCGCGACAACCCGTTCGGAGTCAGTTATCGCCCGGTTTGCCGGTCGGTGCTGGGGTCGCCTTCACCTTGGGGCCGAAGTTGTTGTTTTCTTTGGCCTTCGGTTCTTTCTGGGTCGACCTCTTGGACTCGATGGGGTTTTCAGTTTGTTCGGTCGGGGCCGGGGCTTGCTTCGGGCTGCAGCCGACCGTAACGCCCATGCCGACGATGGCCAGGCCCCCCACAAGCGCTGCTACTCCACGCGTCACACTGGTTTTCATCATTTTCCCAGGATACCAAGGATGCAGGTGTGATATCAAAAACCCTTGATACCGCCGCTTATGGCGAGGCGCTGCCCTGAGCGGCACTTTCATTACAGGAGTTCGGTGACATAGCCTCGGATTCGGCCCCGCAACGACACCGGGGCAGAGGTGACACGGTGACCGGACGGAACTTCGGGCAGCAGTTGGCGACCGCTGATGTCCTGGCCACGATTCCGCTCGAGGAGCGGCTGATCCTGCCATGCCTGCAACGCATCCAGAACTCTTTCGGGTACGTCACCGATGATTCGGTTGATGCGGTCGCGGGCTTCCTCAACGTCAGCCGCGCTGAGGTGATCGGCGTGCTTACCTACTACCACGACCTGCGGCGCACACCCCCGCCAGCGGTGGCGGTCGCCGTGTGTGTTGCCGAAGCCTGCCAGGCCCAGGGATCACGCTCGTTGATCCACGATATTGAAGTCGACTTCAGGATCGCGGTTGGGGAGCAATCATCGGGTGCACCAATCGAATTCGCGAAAACCTACTGCCTGGGCAACTGCGCGCTGGGCCCGGCGGTCATGGTGAGTGGACGGCTGATCGGTCGCTGCGATATCGGCCGGGTGCGGGCCGCGGTGGCCGCCGCGCAGGAGGGTATCCGGTGAGCGTGCGCGTCTTCGTGCCCGGTGATTCGGCCGCGTGTTCAGTGGGCGCCGACGAGGTCGCGGCGATGATCGCCGAGTTGGCCGCCGCCGGCGGGACCGCCGTGGAGGTGATCCGCAACGGATCGCGGGGCATGCTCTGGCTGGAGCCGTTCGTGGAGGTTCAGACCCCCGCCGGGCGTGTCGGTTACGGCCCCGTCGCACCCGGTGACGTGGCGTCGCTCATCGATGCCGGCCTGCTCGAGGGCCGAGACCACGCGCTTGGGCACGGACTGGTCGAGGAGATCGGGTGGCTGGACCGCCAGCACCGGGTGAGTTTCGCCCGGGTGGGCCTGGCCGACCCGCTCGACCTCGATGAATACCGGAAGATGGGCGGCCTGGCCGGGCTGCGCCGCGCCCTGGACACCCCCGTTGAGGAGGTGGTCGGCGACATTCTGGCCTCCGGCCTGCGCGGCCGCGGCGGAGCAGGCTTCCCCGCCGGGATC
>SYAA01000245.1 GCA_005789055.1 Actinomycetota bacterium | reverse complement strand
TTGCGAGTCGCCGTGGTGAGCAAGTCCCTGTTCGGCAAGGCTCACACGGTGATGGCCGAAGGCGGTTGCGCCGCGGCGATGGGCAACGCCAACTCCAAGGACAGCTGGCAGGTGCATTTCGCCGACACCATGCGCGGCGGCAAGTTCCTCAACAACTGGCGGATGGCCGAGTTGCACGCACAGGAATCTGCCGAACGGGTCTGGGAACTCGAGACCTACGGCGCGCTGTTCGACCGAACCAAGGATGGCCGGATCAGCCAGCGCAACTTCGGCGGCCACACCTACCCGCGGCTGGCGCACGTCGGTGACCGCACCGGCCTGGAGATCATCCGCACCCTGCAGCAGAAGATCGTCTCGCTGCAGCAGGAGGACAAGGCCGAACTCGGCGACTATGACGCGCGCATCAAGGTGTTCGCCGAATGCTCGATCACCGAGTTAATCCTCGACGACACCGGCGGCCAGAACAGGGTGGCCGGAGCCTTCGGTTACTGGCGCGAGACCGGCAAGTTCATCCTGTTCGAGGCGCCCGCGGTGGTCCTTGCCACGGGGGGCATCGGCAAGTCGTTCAAGGTGTCGTCGAATTCCTGGGAGTACAGCGGAGACGGACACGCACTGGCCCTGCGCGCGGGTTCGTCCCTGATCAACATGGAGTTCGTCCAGTTCCATCCGACCGGAATGGTGTGGCCGCTGTCGGTGAAGGGAATCCTGGTCACCGAAGGTGTCCGCGGCGACGGCGGCGTGCTCAAAAACGCCAACGGCGAGCGCTTCATGTTCAACTACATCCCCCCGGTGTTCAAGGGCCAGTACGCCGAGACCGAGGCCGAGGCCGATCAGTGGCTGGTGGACAACGACTCAGCGCGGCGCACCCCGGATCTGCTGCCCCGGGATGAGGTCTCGCGGGCTATCAACGCCGAGGTCAAAGCCGGCCGCGGCAGTCCGCACGGCGGGGTCTACCTCGACATCGCCTCGCGCATGCCGGCCGAGGAGATCAAGCGGCGACTGCCGTCGATGTACCACCAATTCATCGAACTGGCCGAGGTCGACATCACCACCGAACCCATGGAGGTCGGACCGACCTGTCACTACGTGATGGGCGGCATCGAAGTGGATCCGGACACCGGAGCGGCCGCCACTCTCGGGCTCTTCGCGGCCGGCGAGTGTTCAGGCGGAATGCACGGATCCAACCGTCTCGGTGGTAACTCGCTGTCGGATCTACTGGTGTTCGGCCGCCGTGCCGGCCTCGGTGCCGCGGATTACGTTCGCGCACTCTCGCATCGGCCCTCGGTGTCCGCCGAGGCACTGGAGAACGCGACCGCGATGGCCCTGGCACCCTTCACCGGGCCACAGGGTCAGGCCAAACCGGAGAACCCCTACACCCTGCATGCCGAACTCCAACAGACCATGAACGATCTGGTGGGCATCATCCGAACCGGCACCGAGATCGAAGAAGCCCTGTCGAAGATCGAGGAGTACAAACGCCGGTTCCGCAACATCGAATCCGAGGGCGGCCGCGCGTTCAACCCGGGATGGCACTTGGCGCTGGACATGCGCAACATGCTGTTGGTCAGCGAATGTGTGGCAAAGGCCTCGCTGGCTCGAACCGAGAGCCGGGGCGGTCACACCCGCGACGACTACCCGAAGATGGATTCGCAGTGGCGTCGCACCCTGCTGGTGTGCCAGGCCGCGAGTGATGACCCCGTGGTGCCGGATATCAGCGTCACCAAGGAGCCACAGCCGCCGATGCGAGAGGATCTACTCGCACAGTTCGATATCGAGGAATTGGGCAAGTACTACACCGACGAAGAACTCGCAGCGCACCCAGGACGAATGGAGGAACGTCGATGACCTACCTGGCGAAACTGAAGGTGTGGCGCGGCGACGACACCGGCGGTGAGCTTCGCGACTTCGCCGTCGACGTCAACGAGGGCGAGGTCATTCTTGACGTCATCCACCGACTGCAGGCCGAACAGGCACCTGATCTGGCAGTACGGTGGAACTGCAAGGCTGGGAAGTGCGGTTCGTGTTCGGCCGAAATCAACGGTCGGCCGCGACTGATGTGCATGACGAGAATGTCGACCTTCGATGAGTCCGAGACGATCAGCATCACGCCACTGCGGGCGTTCCCGGTGATCCGCGACCTGGTCACCGACGTGTCGTTCAACTACGAGAAGGCTCGGGAGATTCCGGCATTCGCCCCACCCAAGGATCTCCAGCCCGGCGAGTACCGGATGGCTCAGATCGATGTGGAGCGCTCACAGGAGTTCCGCAAGTGCATCGAATGCTTTCTCTGTCAGGACGTCTGCCATGTGGTGCGCGACCACGAGGAGAACAAGAAGGCCTTCGCCGGCCCGCGTTTTCTCATGCGCACCGCCGAGTTGGACATGCACCCCCTCGATACCCTGGATCGCCAGGAAATGGCGCAGGAGGATCTCGGTCTCGGGTACTGCAACATCACTAAGTGCTGCACCGAGGTGTGCCCCGAGCACATCAAGATCACCGATAACGCGATCATCCCGATGAAGGAGCGCGTCGCCGATCGCAAGTACGACCCGGTCGTCTGGCTGGGGAACATCCTCTTCAAGCGCACGTAGGTTCGCTAGCCACCCAGTCGGCGAAATGTGCTGCGGTGAAACACGATCGGCGTTACATCGGCGTGTACCACGACCTCGCGGATCCGTAGTAAAACGATGGTGTGATCGCCGGCCGGAACCAGGCGATCGATCTCAGTCTCCAACCACACACAGGTACCGGTGACGAAAACGGCACCCGCCTCGGAGGTCACCGTGTCCAATCCGGCGAATCGGTCGCCGGTCTTGGCGGCCAGGGAACGGACCGCCTCGTCATGGCTGTCGGCGAGCACGCTGATGCCCAGCGCCGGCAATTTCTCAAGCCTGGGCCACGTCGTTGAGGAATTCTGCACGCAGAAAGACACCAGTGGCGGGTCCAGCGAGACAGGAACGAACGTGCTGACGGCCATCCCCATTCGGTGTCCCGCCTCCTCGGCGGCGATGGCGATCACACCGGACGGAAAGTGGCCGAATGCCTCCCGCAGGGCGGCGGGGCTCAACTCTGCCTTGCTCATAACGC
>SYAA01000244.1 GCA_005789055.1 Actinomycetota bacterium | reverse complement strand
TGCGGCGCTGGCGTCGTGCCAAGGCTTCTGCGACGCGGCGGTGCGCCAGCGGGCCGGCCGTCGAAAAATGTTCGGTGGGCGCGAAACGCTGCCCGGGGTCGGCCTCTACCTCGACGGCGGTTTCGGAGTCGGGAAGACGCACCTGCTGGCTTCGATATACCACCGTCTTCCCGATTCGAACCCCAGAGCGTTCGCGACATTCGGCGAGCTGACCCAACTCGCCGGGGTGTTCGGGTTTGCCGAGTGCATCGACCTGCTCTCCGACTACACCGCGGTGTGCATCGACGAGTTCGAACTCGACGATCCTGGCAACACCACTCTGATCTCGCGACTGCTGTCCCAGCTGGTGCAGCGCGGTGTCTCGGTCGCCGCGACGTCCAACACGCTGCCCGAGCAACTGGGCGAAGGCCGGTTCGCTGCGCAGGACTTTCTGCGTGAAATCAACACGCTGGCAAGCATTTTCACCACAGTGCGGATCGAAGGACCCGACTATCGGCATCGAGGGCTGCCGCCCGCGCCGGAGCCGCTCACCGATGATGAGGTTCGCGTCCGGGCGGCGCAACTGCCCGGCGCGACCATCGACGATTTCGACGCTCTCTGCGCGCATCTGGCGACCATGCATCCCTCGCGCTATTTAACCCTGATTGAGGGGATCTCGGCGGTCCACATCACCGGCGTTCGGGAACTCGACGACCAGAGCGTGGCGTTGCGACTGGTTGCGCTGACCGATCGGCTTTACGACGCCGGCATCCCGGTGGTGTCCTCCGGAGCGAAACTGGACACGATCTTCTCCGCGGAGATGCTGGCAGGCGGATACCGCAAGAAGTATCTGCGTGCCACCTCGCGACTGCTCGCGTTGAGCAACGCCGGGCCCGCGGCGACTTAGTCCGGTGCTGCGCCGTGGCGGGGGCGAACCATCACGAAGTCATTCTCCACGGCATTACCCAACCGGAACGTGCGCACACCGACGGTGCCGAAACCGTGCTTGCGGTAGAAGCGCTGCGCACGGTGGTTGCCCTGGTTGACCCCCAGCCACACGGCCCGGGCGCCATCGGCCTCCGCCCAGGCGATCCCGGCCCGCATCAACGCCGCACCCACGCCGTGGCGATGCCAATCGGGCAGTACGTAAATCTTGGATAGTTCCACCGCGGGCCGCGCCTCGAGGCAGCTCTCGACGCCCGGATCGATTCCGGTGCCACGAACCAGCATGGTGTAGCCGACGATTCGGTCGACGGCGACGGCAGTGAGGACCACTCGGTCCGGGTCGGCGAGATACTCTCCGAACCGCTGCGGCGACAGCGTGGCGGCGATGAAGTCGTCGATGTCGTCGGTGGCCGCCGAGGGTGGGCAGGCCAGGGGGAATGTGAGCGCGGCAACCTCGGCAAGTTCGATCAGGTCGCTGTCAGTCGCGGGGCTGACCTGCACCGGCATCGGCGCTCCTGTTCGTCAATCGTCCGGTCGGATTCGGTGCCTGCGGCCTACGGCGCGGCAACCGAACAATGGCGCCTCGCGACGCTACAGTCCAGGTCAGTCGGTACAGAGTCCAGATCAGTCGGTACAGCGGAGGTGAAGCTGATGGTGACGAGCCGTAGTAGGTTCTGGTGGGTTGTGAGTGCCGCCGTATTCGGCCTCAGCGTGGTCGTTGTGGGTGGACCGGTAGGATCAGCGGGCGCTGACCAGACCTGCCCCTACGGTCAGTTCGAGGATGCCACGACTCCGGGGTTTCAATGCGTTTCGGTGTGTCCGCCTGGAACGTTGGTCGACGGCGTGACCCGCACCTGTGTGTCTGCGCCGGGCCTGCCGCCACCGCCGCTGCCCTGACGGCGGCGCCTCTTTGGCGGTCTGATGTGCCGTCCGGCTTAGCGTTTCCTAGACTTGCACCATGGCAGGCCTGCAGAAATCCCAAGAACGGCTCGATATCGCGAAAATCGAGCGCCGCCCGGCGTCGGTTCCGCGGATGTTTCTTGATCGTGTTGCGGCCACGCCCGGCGCCGAGGCGTTTCGTTATCCGGCCGACGGTGGCTGGACCAGCGTCACCTGGCAGCAGGTCGGCGACCGGGTGTCGCTCATCGCCGCGGGACTGATCTCGCTCGGGATCAAGCCCGAGGAACGGGTCGCGCTCGCCTCCGGCACCCGGTACGAGTGGGTCGTCGTCGACTTCGCCATCCTTGCCGCCGGCGCGGCCACCACCACCGTCTACCCGACCACCCACGCTGAGGACGTGGCCTTTATCGTCGCGAACTCCGGCAGCAGGATCGTCGTGGCCGAGGATCAGGTCCAGGTCGACAAACTCATCGCCTACCGGGCTGATCTTCCCGCCGTGGACAAGGTCGTTGTCATCGACGGCACCGGCGACGGAGACTGGGTGATCACCCTCGACGAACTTGAGGGGCTCGGCGCGCAACTGCTCGCCGATTCACCAACCGCGGTGACCGATCGCGTCGATGCGATTCGCCCCGACCAGTTGGCCACAGTCATCTACACCTCGGGCACCACCGGTAAACCCAAAGGGGTGCGGCTCACTCAGGATTCGTGGACTTACACCGCGGCGGCGATGGATTCCCTAGGCGTGCTGTCGGAGAAGGATCTGAACTACCTGTGGCTGCCACTGGCTCATGCGTTCGGCAAGGTGATGCTTGCGTTGCCGCTGGCCATCGGATTCCCCACGGTTATCGACGGCCGGGTCGACAAGATCGTCGAGAACCTGGCGGTCATCCGCCCCACGATCATGGGTGCGGTTCCGCGCATTTTCGAGAAGGTGCACGCCCGGGTCTCGGAGACGATGGCCAAGGAATCCGGCCTGAAGAAGCAACTGATCGACTGGGCGGTCAAGGTCGGGTTGGAGACCTCGCGGGTCAAGCAGTCCGGCCAGCGCCCTTCGGCGTTCCTGGCGGCGCAGTACACACTTGCCGACCGACTGGTGTTCGCGAAGATCAGGGATCGGTTCGGTGGACGGCTGCGCTTCTTCATCTCCGGTTCGGCCGCACTCGACCGCGATATTGCGCAGTGGTTCGACGCTATCGGTGTGGTGGTGCTGGAAGGTTACGGACTGACTGAGACCTCTGCGGCCTCGTCGCTGAACCGGCCCGGGGCGTATCGGTTCGGCACCGTCGGTTGGACACTGCCGCAGACCGAGGTCAAGATCGCCGCGGACGGTGAGATCCTGATGAAGGGTCCCGGCGTCATGAACGGGTACCACGATCTGCCAGAGGCGACCGCCGAGGCGATCGACGCTGACGGATGGTTCCACACCGGCGATATCGGCGAACTCGACGCCGAGGGGTTCCTGCGCATCACCGACCGCAAGAAGGA
>SYAA01000243.1 GCA_005789055.1 Actinomycetota bacterium | reverse complement strand
GACGTACCACGCGTTGGGTCGTCGGGCCGGTGTCGGCGCGCTGCGCTGAATCTCGCGTCATACTGTCGCCGTGACTGATCGCAATGTGCTGGGCGGCCCCTTGGTGCCATGCGGGACGGATCCGATGACCGGCTTCTACCGAGACGGGTGTTGTTCCACCGGGCTTGAGGACCGCGGCCTGCACACCATCTGCGCGGTGGTGACCGCCGAGTTCCTCGAACACCAGGCCTCGATCGGCAACGATCTGTCCACTCCGATGCCGGCCTACCGATTCCCCGGACTACTGCCCGGAGACCGATGGTGTGTGACGGCGGTCAACTGGCTGCGGGCGCACGACGACGGGTGCGCGGCACCGGTGGTGTTGGCCGGTACCCATGAGCGCACCCTGGACGTGGTGGAACTCGCCGTGCTCGAGGAGCATGCCGTGGACATTCCCGACGATCTCAGTGGTTTGTAGTCGGTCTTACGACAACAACCCGACGCACGACGTCTTCTCGCACGCAACCTTGGCGACACCCGCCGATGGGACCGTGACGGTGTGCGAGTTGCGATCGTCGCCGAATCGTTTCTGCCCAATGTCAACGGCGTCTCCAACTCGGTGCTGCGGGTGCTTGAGCATCTGCGTCGCACCGGACACGAGGCCTTAGTCATCGCTCCCGACAACCCTCGCGGTGAGGCACCCGCTTCCCGTATCCATGACGGCATCCGGGTGCATCGGGTGCCGGCGCGGATGTTTCCGAAAGTGACCTCACTGCCCCTGGGCGTGCCGAACCCGCGGATCCTGCGCGTCTTGCGCGGGTTCGACCCGCACGTGGTGCACCTGGCCTCGCCGGCACTGCTGGGCTACGGCGGACTGCTGGCCGCCCGGCGGCTCGGGGTTCCCACGGTGGCGGTGTATCAGACCGACGTCGCGGGGTTCGCTGAGAGCTACGGCGTGGGTTTCGCGTCACGAGCGGCCTGGGCGTGGACTCGGCATCTGCACTCGATGGCCGACCGCACCCTCGCGCCGTCGACCGCAGCGATCGACAGCCTGCGCTCCCGCGGGATTCCGCGGGTGCATCATTGGGCCCGGGGCGTGGATATCACCGGGTTCGCACCCTCGGCCCGCGATGACGAGCTACGGCGACGGTGGTCACCAGACGGCAAGGCGATCGTCGGATTCGTCGGCCGGCTGGCGCCGGAGAAGCATGTCGAGCGGTTGGCGGTGCTAGCCCGTCGAGACGATCTGCGACTGGTCGTCGTCGGCGACGGAGTTGACCGTGACAAGCTCCAAACCCTCATGCCCGCAGCGGTGTTCACCGGAGCGCTCTACGGCCCGGAGCTCTCCGCGGCCTACGCCAGCATGGACGTTTTCGTCCACCCCGGCGAGCACGAGACGTTCTGCCAAGCCGTGCAGGAAGCGCAGGCATCGGGCCTGCCGGTGATCGCGCCCGACGCGGGCGGCCCGCGAGACCTGGTGGCGCCCTACCGCACCGGACTGCTCCTGCCGGTGGCCGAGTTCGAGTCCCGACTGGAGGTGGCGGTCGATCATCTGCTTGACGAACGGCCTCGCTACAGCGTCGCGGCGCGTCGCAGCGTGCTGGGCCGAACGTGGCCGTCGATCTGCGAGGAACTCCTGGGGCACTACCGGGCCGTGCACGTCCCGTGGCGGGACCGGTCGGTGGCCGCACGACGGGCCTGAGCGACCCGGCCGGCTAGTCCGATGGGCGATGCCAGGACTGCAGATGGCGCAGCAGTGAACTGTTCTTGTACTCCAATGCGGCCATCCGGCCCAGGATGTCATCAAGGGCGAGCACCGCATCGACGATGTAGGGCCCCTTATTGAGCATCACGCACTCGGCGCGTTCACTCATGGCGGCATCGGTGATCTCCGCCCGGGACGGCTGGCCGGTCTTGGCGAGTTGCTCGAGTACCTGGGTGGCCCAGATCACCGGCAGGTGCGCGGCCTCACACAACCACAGGGTCTCTTCCTGCAGTTCGGCCATCCGCTCGTAACCGGACTCCACGGCCAGGTCGCCGCGGGCGATCATCACCCCGACGTGGCGGTGCCGCATCGCAGTCAACAGCAACTCCGGAAGATTCCGAAAGGCCTGCGGGGTCTCGATTTTGAGCACCACGCCCAACTCCGGAACACCCAGGCTGGCCAACTCACCGAGTAGCGCAACCACGTCGGCGGGCTCACGGACGAAGGACAGTTGCACCAGATCGGCGATCTGGGCCACCGTCGCCAGATCGAGGAGATCCTGCTCGCTGAGAGCCGAGGTGCGAAGGTCCATGCCGGGTACGTTGATGCCCTTGCCGGCCTTCAGTTTCACCACCCCGCGTCGGGGCTGGGTGATCCGCACGTCGAGGTGGTCGGGCGCGGTCGCGAGCACCGTGGCGGCCAGCTTCCCGTCGTCGAAGAGAATCCGATCACCGGTCGCGGCGCCGTCGAACACCTCCGGCAGCGTGCACCCGATGCGAGGCGGCCGGGCGTCGATCGGCGCCGGAGTGCAGTCCTTCGTCAGGCGCAGGGTGTCGCCGAACGACAGCGGAATGGACTGCTCGGTCGGTGCAAGGTCACCGATGGTGGTGCGATCCTTGACGCCGTGCACCTTCACCACGGTGCCGGTGCCCAGATACGTGGTCTTCTCGGTGGTGACCACGAAGCCGCCGGGCGCTGCCGCCGCGACGAGCAGGCGGCGCTGGGAGCCGCGGGTGTCGAACAACTGCAGTTCTTCACCTTCGCGGCGACGGCTCAGCCAGGCTGAATCGACGGGCAGTGTGGCCAGGCCCGGCTCCGGAGGCGGCGCGGGTTCGTGTGTCGAGGTGAGCCAGCCACGCCCGGCGGTGTCCACCTGACCCAGAGCGTTGCGAATCGGTCTCAGCCGCAGCACCTTTGGTCCCGGCGCCAGCGGACCGGTTCTGAGCTTGGGGCCGGCCAGGTCCATCGCCACCAAGCACGGGCGTCCGTCGGCGGCGGCGCGGACGTTGGCGGCCATCGCCGTCCACGCCGCGGCGTCGTCGTGGGCGCAGTTGATCCGCGCGATGCGCATCCCGGCGTCGATGAGTCCGCGCACCATGCCGATGTCGGTGGCGGCCTCGGTGGGCAGGGTCACCATGATCCGTGCCGCCCGGTCTTCCGGCGCCGGGCCGAGTAGTGCGGTGGCGTTGCGGTCCAGGAGTTGCTCGCCCACGCCCATGTCGACGACCGGATCACCGCTGGGCGCGACCCAGGTCCCGCCGCACATGGCGGCGATCGCCGAAGAAACCAACAGCAGCGTTGCCTGCACGTTGGCCTCGCTGCGGCCCAGCGAGGACAGTCCGAACGCCTTCAGCCGCCACTGCAGGTCGCGCAGATCCTGTTGCCGCAACGCCCAGTAGTGCACGAGATTGATGGCGCTGCGCCGGTGTTCGGGGCTGACGCCTCCGAGATAGTCCGCCCAGGTGCTCTCGGCGTCGGTCAGCGCCGAGAGCAGTGCGGCGATCTCACACTGCAGGCGTTCTAATTCCTCAACACCCGAGGGCATGCCCCTCACAGCCAGTGGTTGCGGCGAAAGGCGATGTAGAGCATGAGGCAGATGCTCGCCATCAGGGTCAGCACGGCGGGGTAGCCCCATGTCCATGCCAATTCAGGCATGGAGTCGAAGTTCATTCCATAGATGCCCGCGATCATGGTTGGGACGGCGGCGATGGCCACCCACGCAGAGATTTTGCGCATATCGACATTCTGCTGCAGTCCGGTGCGGGTCAGGGCCGCGTGCACCAGATCCGAGAGTGCCTCGTCATAGCCGATGATCTGTTCGGCGGCGTGGGTCTGATGATCGAAAAGGTCTCGCATGTACCGCCGCACCTCAATCGGCAGCAGGTCGGCGTGTTCGGTGGTCATCGTCTCCAGGGCCGTGCCCAACGGTCCGATCGCTCGACGCAGCGCCACCACGTCGCGTTTGAGCAGATAGATTTGCTCGATCCCGGTTGATGGTCGGGGAGCGAACGTCTGCTCCTCGACGACGTCGACGTCGCGTTCGAGAGGAGTAATCACGTCGAGGTACTGCTCCACAACGTAGCGGGTGATGGCCTGAAGGACGCCGCAGGGGCCGAGTTGGAGTTGAACGTGTTCGCGTTCCAGATCCCGTCGTAGTTCGGACAGTCCGCTGTGATCACCGTGGCGCACGGCAACGACGAAATCGGCGCCGACGAAAACCATGATTTCGCCCGTCTCGGCGATACGGCGGGCAGTCTGCACGGACTCGTGCGGGACGTAGTGGACCGTCTTGAGCACGACGAACAGGACATCGTCGTAACGTTCCACCTTCGGGCGCTGCTGGGCGTGGACGGCATCCTCGACGGGAATCGGGTGCAGATCGAACGTCTTTGCCACCGCTGCCATCTGTGGTTCGCTCGGCTCCCGCAAGCCTAGCCAGACGAACGCCCGGCGGCCGTCTGCATTGAGTCGGCGTACCTCCAGTAATGCGTCGTCGTACTGATGATCGCCCGTAATCCGGTTGCCGTCGAGGTACACCGCGCAGTCAACGACGGTGCGCTCGAGCCCCACCGGCTCGGTTTCTTCGTCGTGGGGGCCGAGGACCTCAAGAATGCTGGGCGGGGATCGTTTCAGTGACATCGCCCTTCATGATGCCCGTCGGGTCAATGGTTCCGGACGGCGTTGCCGCCTCGTTCAACTGCCGTTCAGCGCGATGTTCGTCTCATGGCAGCGTGGTCGCCTCCGAATCGGGTGTTACTTCGCGGTGACCAACGCGCTGCGCGCATCTAGGGCGATGCTCACCTCGGTACCCCCGGTCAGACTCTCGTCGCGGGTGCCGCTGACGTCGCTGATGACGACGGCGGTGGGGTCCGTCTGGTACTTCGGATGCACCAGGAAGCGGGTCCGAGAACCCTGGAACTGCTGGCTGATCACGGTGGCGGGGATGTCGCCATCGCCGGGGTCGCGCAGCACCGTCGACTCCGGGCGGACCAGCACCTCGACGGCGGTTCCGGCCGAATGGGCATGTGCCGCATCCAGTCGCACCGACGAGCCGCCGATGTTGACTGTGCCGGCGCTGTCGATGGTGCCGTCGAAGCGGTTGGATTCCCCGACGAATCCGGCGACAAACGCCGAAGCTGGCTCGCGGTAGATCTGCTCGGGGCTGCCGAACTGTTCAAGCCGACCTTGAGAGAGCACCGCGACGCGATCGGAGATCGTCAGCGCCTCTTCTTGGTCGTGGGTGACGAAGATGGTCGAGATCCCGAATTCCCGCTGTATGGCCCGGATCTCATTACGCAGGCTGACCCGGACCTTCGCGTCCAGGGCGGATAGCGGTTCGTCGAGCAGCAGCACCCGGGGTTCGATGGCCAGCGCGCGGGCCAGGGCCACCCGCTGCTGCTGACCACCCGACATTTGGTGCGGAAAGTTCCCCTCCTTCCCGGACAGCCCGACGAGTTCGAGCATCTCGGTGGCCCGCCGACGGACTTTCTCGGCGGGCTGTTTGCGCACCCGAAGGCCGAACGCCACGTTGTCGGCAGCGGTCATGTTCGGGAACAGGCTGTAGTTCTGGAACACCAGGCCCATGTCGCGGCGGTTCGGGGGAACTGGGCCGATCTCAGCGCCGTCGATGAGAACCGACCCACTGTCGGCGAACTCGAAGCCGGCGACGATCCTCAGTGCCGTGGTCTTGCCGCACCCGCTGGGGCCGAGGAAGCTGACGAACTCGCCCTCGGCCATATCCAGGGTCAGCCCCTCAAGAGCGACGAAGTCGCCGTAGGTCTTGCGGATTTTCTCAACTCGTACGGTGGTCATCGATCAAACTCCCGCGATTGTGGTGGCGACGCGCCCGCCACCGAGTCGCCGCGTGATGACGGAAACGCCGATGAGGAGCAACCAGGTGAACAGAACGGTGATGAGCGCGAGGGCCGCCGCGCCCTGGGCTTGGGTGGTGCCTACGTCGGCCATGTAGACCGGCAGCGTGTTGTACAGGAACAGTGAGGACAGCACGTACTCGCCCAGGACGACGGTGATGGTCAGGAAGGCGGCCCCGAGAATGGCCGTTCGCAGATTGGGCAGGATGACGCGGGTGATCGTCATCACCGGTCCAGCCCCGAGGCTCTGCGCGGCGTCGGTCAGGGTGGCCAGGTCCAGGGCTTTGACTCCGGTATCCAGGGCGCGGTACGTGAAGGCGAAACTGAGCACGATGTAGAACGGCACCAGGACCAGGGGCGTCCCCAGCAGGGCGGGGGCCAGTCCGAGCAGCAGACCGGTGGCACCGATCACCAGGGTGATTGGCGGCACGGCGAACACCAGCAGGGTGATGGCCTCCACCAGGGAGCTATACTGCGGCGCGCGCATGTGCACCCAGAGCACGGTGGGCACCATGAGCAGCAACGAGAGCGCCGTTGTGGCCGCCGCCAGCGTGAGGCTAAGCCCGACCGACTTCCAGAACTGCGGATCCTTCGCGATCGCGGTGTAGGCGTCAGCGGTCCATCCGGCCTTGCCGGTGAAGCTGAACAGTGCCAGTGCGATCAGGGGCGCGGCGAAAAACACCACGCAGCCGATAACCACGGCCCAGCGTCCGATCGGGACGCCGCGGCGGCGGGGGTCGCTCACGATGCCCACCGCGCCACCCGGCGCTGCAGGACGATGTTGATCGCCAGTGCGATGGAAACCACCACGATCATCCCCAGGGCCAGGGCGTAGCCGACCTGACTTTGGCCGGCGAAGACGTTGCCCTGCACGAAGAACCCGATCTGGATGGGCACCAGGTTCACCGAACCCGACGTGAGGACCTGCGCAGTTGCGTACGCCGCGAACGCGTTGGCGAACAGCAGCACCACTCCGCCGATGAACGCGGGAGTCAGTAGCGGAATTCCCACCCGGGCCCAGTACTGAAAGGTGCTCGCCCCGAGGCCTTCGGCGGCCTCTCGCCACGATCGGCGCAGCCCCTCGACCGCCGGAGTCATGATGATCAGCATCAGCGGGATTTGGAAGTACAGGTAGACGATCACCAGCCCGGAAAAGCTCAGCAGGCTGAACCCGGTGCCGTACAGGTCGATCCCGATCTTGGCGAGCAGGCTGGTGAGTAGGCCAGCCGAACCGATGGAAGCTACGAACGCGAAAGCCAAAGGTACGCCGCCGAATTGGGAAGCCACTCCGGAGAATGTCGACATCGCCGATTTCAGGAAACGGGGCCGCTCGAGGGTCGACACCGCGTAGGTGAGCAGGGTGCCCAGCACCCCGCCGATGAGCGCGGTCACCAGGGAGAGCAGACCACTGGTGAGGAATGCGCTGCGGTACTGGGCCTGGGTGGCGGTGGCAACGTTGTCCAGAGTGAACCCGCCGTCGGCACCCTGGAAGGCCTGCAGCACCACTGCGTATGCCGGCCAGATGAGGAACAGAAACGCCACGGTCAGGAAGGGTGCGAGGCCGACCCAGCCGGGCAGTCGTTGGCGCTTCACCCGACCGCCCTGTTCCACTGGGCGCCGATGGCGGCGGTGGCCGCAGCGGTCTGATCCTTGGTGGGGAACTGCAGAGCCCGAAGTTCCTCCAGGGCAGGCAGTTTCGCCTGCACATCGGCCGGGACTTTGCCCTGGTCGACGAACTGCGGATACAGCGCAGGTATCGCGCCGCCGTCGAGGTAGAGCAGTGCCCCTTTGCCGCTTGTCAGCCACTCAATCCATAGCTTCGCGGCGTTGGGGTGCGGGGCGCCGTTGCTGATGGCGTCGCAGTACATTCCGCCCATGACGCCGTCGCCGGGCACAGTCGCGCTCAGAGCCAGTCCGGACTTTTCAAGGACCGCCGCGGCACCGGGCATGTTGAACGACCAGTCGATGCCGATCAGCACCTGCTGGTTGGCAAGGTTGCCGACGTTGGCTTGCAAAGGAATGTAGTTTCCCTGGCGGCGCAACTTGCCGAAGTAGTCGATCCCGGGCGAGATGTCCCCCAGCGAGCCGCCGTTGGCCAGTGCCGCCGCCCATACCGCGTTCAGTGGCGAGGTGGCCTGGCGCGGATCGCCGTTGGTAGCCACCATCCCCCGGTAAGCCGGCTTGCCGAGGTCGGCCCACGTCCGGGGCGGGTCGGGGACGCGGGAAGCGTTGACGCCGAAAGCAATCAGGCCGTAGTAGGGGGCCGTCCACAGTCCGTCAGGATGTTTGAGATCGGCGGGGATCTGGTCCCACGCGGTGCATTTGTAAGGCTGGACCAGACCCTGCTCGACGGCCTGGCGGGCAAACGAGGGCCCGACCTCGATCACATCCGGGAGGCGCTGCTGTCCGCGCATCAGGCGCAGGGCCGTCAGTTCCTGCGCCGAGGTGGCGTTCGGAGACTGCACCGTCACCGGTATTCCGTATTCGGATTCGAAGGCGGAAATGATCGCGCCGTAGTTGGCCCACGTCGAGGGAACTGCGATCAGGGTCAAGCGGCCCTCCTGCCGGGCGGCGGCCACCAGGTCCGGCAGTGCTTCTGAGCGCAGTGGCGGATCAGTCGGCGGGATCGCCATCGGGGCGTTGGCATTGGCGGACTTTTGCAGCGTCAGGGCGCCGACACCGATCGCGCCCACCGTCGCGGCACCGCTAAGGAATACCCGGCGGTTAAGGGAGGACACCACCGTCACAGCCTCGCTTGGCCGCGGTCCCGCGGCAAGAGGCCTGAAGTGAACGGCGGGTTAACCCGCTGCCGAGTCGACGCGTGTCCTGCAATAACGGGTCGATGATGCTGCAGATGGCCGCAGAGCGAAGATCGGGCCAACGGCAGCCGAACTCTCAGAGCGTCGCTTTATAGGCGATCGCGTAGGCCAGCTTGCCGGGCTTGTCGGAGTCGATGGGCGCCGTCAGTGCGTCAAAAGCTTTCTGCCCGAACGACTCCAGCTTGCCCAGGGCCTTGGCGTCGAGGCCGCTGGCGATCTCGGTGGTGTCGCTCAGAGCGACCATTGCCGCGCCGATATTGCCGACGAGTGCGTGGTAGGACGCCATGTCAGTGAGGCTGAAATCCGCCGGGCGCAGATTCGGGTCGGTCTGATCTCGCAGCCACTGACCCCAGTAGAACTCCTGGAACGCCGGGCTGGTGTCGTCCTGGCTGTAGCCGACGTCTCGGACGAAGACCAGCGCGCCTCGGTACTGGTCGTTGGCGAAGGAGTCAAGACCGAGGCTGTCCGGGAGTTGTTCGGGCGTAACGGGTTTACCGTCGGCATCTTTGAGCCACGTCCAACCCTGTGACTGCATCTCGGCCCAGAACGCCTCCGGTGTGGCGTCTTTGAGATTTCCCGTGATCCGCAGCCGGACGCGGGTGTCGGGGCCGGCGCCGGGCGCCTCCCAGAACGACGTCAGGGTGTGGTGGCCGTCGGTGAGATACGGCTGACCACCCGGGCCGATCACCGCGGTCTTCATCGGGACCTTCGACTCGTCTGTTTCCGACCCGACCGCCAGCGCACAGGTGAACGATGCCGGGTCGATGACCGTGGCGCCGGGTGTCGCCGACTCCAGACCCTCCTGGCCGTTGGTCGCGCACCACTGGTCGAGCAGTTGTTCTGCCGCACCGGCGCCCAGGGTGTAGCGGCCCAACCGGTAGTACACCTCGTCGTAGCCCAGCGACGGCTGGGTGGGCTTGAGTTCGTCGAGTCGGATGTCCAGTAGGTCACCGACGCCGGCCGCGCAGAAGCGTTCGTTAGCCTGCGGGCAGGCCGCCGCCGCCGCCGGTGCGGGCTTATCTTCGGTGCGCGTCGCACAGCCCGCCACCGCCAGCAGTGTTATCGCGGCGGCAGCGACTATCCGCGTTGTGCGCATCGGCCGATGATTCCTCTCGGTCAGCAGGTGATGAACGATCCGAGCCGACCGGTGCCCTCGAGGGTCGCCAGCGACTTGTCGGTGCTGGCCGTGATGTCGGCGTTGCCGGCGGTCTTGTCGGCCATGGCGCACTTGGTCTCCAGGAAGCCGACGGGCGCGGAGTTGATCGTCGGCTGCAGCATCCAGTTCGCATCCGGGGCCTTGGCGATCTCGGCGGCGAAGCCCTCGGCTAGATCCGGTTTGTTCATCCGGCTGATCACCAGCCGGTTGGGCGCCCGGTTGAGCATCTCGACGTCGCCCATCGAGTCCCCGGCGACCATGAACAGCTCCCCGCGGCTGATGATGTTGTCGATCGCGCCCGCCTTACCGCCCCGCCACGACGACAGCCCGTCCGGGATTGCGGTGATCTCCAACTGCGCCATTCGGGCCGGTTCGAGATTGATGTAGGCGTCATCGGGACTTTGGTGAGTCAGCTGGTAGTCCGAGAGCAGCGTGCCGCTCGCTCGATCTTTGAGCAGCGTGGTGATTGCGACGACGTGATCCATCGGCAGGGCCGCGTCGGGCCCGTACTTGGCGACGATCGCCGGGTTGAGCGCGTTCTGCACCATCCAGCGCACCGCCCACCCGACGCCGGCCGAGACCACCCACACATCGTAGCCGTTGCTCCGCAGATTGCCGTAGAGGTCGGCCATCTGCGGGTAGATGAAAGGCCTTCCGGCGCCGAGGATCTTGGATTGCTCCTTCGACGTCAGGTCCGCCGCCCCCACGCCGCCGTCGTAGACCGCGGCGGTCTGAGCCACGAAGTCAGTCAGGGTGCGGCCGGTGAAGGCCGTCGCCGGCATCGGCAGCGAGGAGTACTCCCGGAACGGATCGGCGTCGGCACCGGAGTCCAACAGGGCGTCGTAGTAGTCGGAGATGCCGGCGGTGATCGCTACCGGCGTGCCGTCGGATCCGGTGAACGGCGGGAACATCGCCGGACTCAGGGAAGAGGGGTTGATGGCGTCGGTCTGCTGGACCCGCGCCAGGACGGCCTCACCGATGTCGCGGGCCTGGGTGGTGTTGTCAAAATCGAACACCACGATTTTGCCCTGTCCGGCCGAACCCTGAATCGTCTCGGTGAGCTTCTGGTACACCGACTCCGTCCAGCCGGCCCGGTCCAGCGTCGGCACGTCGCTGTTGGCAACCGGGCTGGTGTTCGCGGTGTCGGCGCTCGGTGTCGTTGGGCCAGTGGAGCAGGCGCCGAGGGTCAGCACTGCGACGGCGGCGCACAGCAGGCGTAGAGGCATGGCCTCAGTGTGGGTGAGCCGAGCAGACGGCGGGCGTCCGGGGGCGCACCGGACAGCCGATGTTCACCTGGTCGCCCATCGGCGTTCACCTCAACGGCGGGGTTCAGTCCTCGATGCTCAGCGCCTGGGTGGGGCAGTTCTCGCAGGCCTGCTCAAGATCGACCCGGCGATCTTCGCCGATGTCGTCCACGAGGATATGCAGTGCGCCGTCAGCGCCGATCTCGAAGATATCTGCGGCGGTCGCCTCGCACAGGCCGATCGAGGAGCACTTGGACTTGTCGACGATGATCTTCATCGCTGGCTCTCGGGAGTCTTTGCCTCGGGAGTCTGTGCCTCGGGCGTGAACTGTGCGGTCATGGACACCACCGTATGGAAGAAGTTGCCGTTGCCCAACTCCGGTTCGCCGACGGAGTGGATGTCCGGCAGCCGGGTCAGCAGTTCACGGAATGTCGCAGCCAACTGGCGACGGGCCAACTGTGCACCCAGGCAGTGGTGGATACCGCCGCCACCGAAGGCGACGTGCTTGTTCGGCGAACGTGACAAATCCAAGCGCTCGGGATGGTCGAACACCTCGGTGTCCCTGTTGGCCGAGGAGTAGAACATGATCACCTTGTCTCCCTCGGTGATCTGGTGACCGCCGAGTTCGGTGTCATGCGCGGCGGTGCGCCGGAAGGTCATGATCGGGGTGGCCCAGCGGATGATCTCCTCGATGGCCAG
>SYAA01000242.1 GCA_005789055.1 Actinomycetota bacterium | reverse complement strand
CGCGCCCGCCCCGGTCGAATCGAACTGGCCCGGCATGAACCGGCCGCGGGTGGTTATCGCCGGCCTCGGTGATAGCGGACTGCTCACGGCGATCCGGTTGGCTCGCACTGCCGATGTCGTCGGCATCTCGGCGAAACCCGCATTGGTCAGCGGGCAGGAACTGGGTGTGCGCCTGACCCGTCCAGCCGAATGGGCGCGCGATTATCTGGTGCCCTTCGATCGTTATCGAGGACTGGACCGGGTACGCAGCGTGCAGGCCACGCTGACCAGAGTCGACTTGGCCGCTCGGATCGTCTACGGACATCGCCCCGACGGTGCCGAGATCGCTGAACCCTATGACGCCCTGGTGATTTCGACCGGAGTCAGCAACGGTTTCTGGCGCCGTCCCGCGATGCAGTCCCCGACGCAGATCCGCGAGGAGATCGCTGCCGACCACGAGCGACTAGCCGCGGCCGGGTCCGTGATCGTGGTGGGCGGCGGTGCGGCCGCGGTGAGCGTGGCAGCCAATATCGCAGCACGCTGGAGTTCAAAGAGGGTCGACCTGTACTTCCCGCATGATCGTCCGCTGGTCGAACACCACAGGAAGACGTGGGAACATCTGCGGCGCAGGCTGATCCGGCTGGGGGTCGGCCTCCACCCCGGCTATCGGGCCGAGGTGCCGACCGGCTTCGATTGTGACGCGATCACCGCCGATCCGGTGCGCTGGAGCACCGGGCAGCCGCCCTCCCAGGCCGATGCGGTTGTGTGGGCTATCGGCCGGTCGCGGCCGAACACCGACTGGTTGCCCGCCGAACTCCTCGATCAGGATGGATTCGTCAAGGTCACTCCGGAGTTACGGGTTCCCGGCTACCGCGGAGTATTCGCCATCGGCGACGTGGCCGCCACTGACCCGCTGCGTTCCTCTGCCCGAAATCGCGCAGATGCAGTCCTCGCGCACAACATCCGCGCTGAACCTGCTGGCCGGCCCTTGCGTTCCTATCGGGCGCCGCGCCGACGGTGGGGATCGGTGATCGGAATCCAGTCCGATGGAGTGGAGGTGTTCGCTCCCAACGGGCGGCCGTTCCGTATCCCGGCGTGGTCCGTTCACCGCGTACTGATGCCCTGGATCGTGCGCCGCGGCATCTACCGTGGGATTCGGCCCAACCAGCCGATGGGGTAGCTCACGGTAGTCGACGCCGGCCTCCGGGCAAATATCGCGTGAAGCCGCATCGGAGCCGACCCCTCCGCGGCCCGAAGGGCTCGCCTCTGCCGAGTCGAAGGCGCATTCGCCGCGATCCGCACGCCGCACCGCAATGAGGCAGATGATGCGAGCGGGATTGCTGGTGAGCCTGTAAACGAACCATCCGTTGCTCTCAAAAATGTGAATTGACGCAGGTGATGCCGCCTCCCATACTTGGTCGATGGAGGGGTCGCCCGAGCAGCGATGGATTAGCGACAAGGCACTTGTCGAGTCTGTTCTGCGGGATTTAGACGCGGCGGCGCAGCGCTGGGAAGCGCTCCTCGCCGAGGCCGAATCGACCACGTACACCGTCGACATGGGCGATATCCAGGCCGTCGCCAACTCAGATGGCAAACTCATTGAACTGACGCTGCAGCCCAACGTCGTGACCGATTACAGTCACGGCGACCTGGCCGACCGGATGAACGTCGCGTTTGCCGCCCTGCGCGACGAGGTGGAAGACGATTACCGGATCCGGTACGGCGGGGGACTGCGGTGATAGGCCGCCCTGACACGCTGTCGGGCGGGGTCTGAGGTGCCACTCAACCTGTCGAATCGGGATCAAAACTCCGGTCACATGTTTTATAACCGGCGCCTGCGGGCCGCAATCACCCGCTTCTCGGTTCGGATGAAGCACGACGATCGCAAGCAACATGCGGCGCTCATGCTGTCACTGGTCTTCGTCTTGCTCGGCTGCGGCTGGATGGCGTTGCTGCATTTCATGAAACCGTCCGGCCTCGCGGGTCAATCCGTCATTGTCGGTAACCGCGATACCGGTGCCGTGTACGCCAAGATCGACGGCAGGTTGCATCCGGCACTAAACCTCACCTCCGCACGGTTGGCGACCGGCAACTCAGTGGCTCCAACGTGGGTGAAGTCCCGTGAGATCCAAAAACATCCGACTGGGCCGACGCTCGGCATCCCCGGTGTGCCGGATGAGTTATCGGTACCCGCCAATCAGATGTCGGCGTGGGCGGTGTGTGACACCGCTCCGGCTAACGGCCGTACCGGTCCGACCACGGTTATTGCTATCGCGGGGGAGTTAACTGGCGGAGGTCGCGCCGAACCGTTGAGCAGAGGCGCTGCGATCCTCGCCTCCCATAAGCGCTCCACCTACCTGATCTGGAACGGCCAACGCAGCCGGATCGATCCGGTCGATCGTGCGGTGACATTCAGTCTCGGACTTGATCCTGGAAGGACTCGGCCAGTCGAGATGTCGGACGTTTTCTTTGATGCCGTGCCCGCGACCGAACCGCTGGTGGCTCCGGTGATACCCGAGGCCGGAACGCCGTCACGTTGGTTAACGGGTTCGGTCGTTGGGCGAGTGCTGATGGTCAAGGACGCCAACGGATCGCCGAGCGGTTTCTACGTCCTGATGGCTAACGGGATTCAAAGAATCAATGCCTTCGTGGCGGACCTGCTGCGAACAGCTGATGGCCGCGGCATCGTGGAACCCGAACTGATCGGGCCGGACAAACTCATCGCTATTCCCGAAGTGGATGTGCTCAACGTGGGTTTTTATCCGACCGGAAAGTTGGAATTCGTAGATCCGGACGTCCACCCGGTCAGTTGCGTCAGTTGGAAGAAACTGTCAACTGACCCGCAAGCGACCATCACTGTTTTCAACGGCAGGGGGCTGCCCACGCCGCAGGACGTGGATTCCCATATCGTCGAGTTGGTCGGTCGCGGCACGGGTCAAGCACAGCGGACCTTGATCCTGCCGGGCGCGGCAAATTTCGTGGCGTCCACTAGCGGGGCCGTCACCGCCGACACCCGCGAGAGTCTGTTCTGGATATCGCCGCAGGGCGTCCGTTACGGAATTGAGTGGGAACGTAACACGCTGGCCGCATTAGGAATTGATCCCGACCGTGCGCTCCAGGCGCCCTGGCCGTTCCTACGCGCTTTTGCGTTCGGCCCCGCCATCAGTCGAAGCAATGCCCTAGTGGCTCGAGACTCCTTCGATGCCGGCGGCGGGATTGCGGTCCTGGCGCCGTCCGACTGATGCTGAGGAGGACATGAATGTCGAAACGAGGTTTTGTGCGGCGCGCCCGGGAGTCGGCCCCGATCCTGGCCCCAGTTCGTGTGGTCATTGCGCCGCCGCTGGATTTGCCCGAACGAGAACCGCGCAACATCGTGCTGATGATCGCGGCGCCTGCACTACTGGTGGGAATCCTCGGCACGCTGGTGGTGATGTACACCTCGGGTGTCCGATCTCTACAGTCGGGTCTTTTCCCGCTGATCGGTCTGCTTGGCTTCGGAGCCCTGATGTTCAGCGGCAGATTCGGGCGCTCCAGGCGGATCGGTTGGGGTGAGCAGGAGAAGCAACGGCGAACCTATCTGCGGCAACTCGACGAAGACCGCGATGAGATTCAGCGCACGGCGCAGCAGGAGCGCAGCAACCGCTTGTTCGTTCACGGGGATCCCCGTAAACACGACACCATCATCGGTGGACCGAGGATGTGGGAGCGTAACCGCACCGACGCGGACTTCCTCGATGTCCGGCTTGGCATCGGTTTTCAGTCGACCGAGGATTCCGCGGTATCGG
>SYAA01000241.1 GCA_005789055.1 Actinomycetota bacterium | reverse complement strand
GCGCGCGCACTGGTTCTGCGCCCGCGGGTGTTGCTGCTCGACGAACCACTGGGCGCGTTGGACGCCAAGCTGCGCAAGCAACTGCAACTGGAGCTTCGATCAGTCCAGCGCGAGGTCGGGATCACCTTTGTCTACGTGACCCACGACCAGGAAGAGGCGCTGACTATGAGCGACCAGATCGCAGTGCTGGCGCACGGACGAGTGGAGCAGGTGGGCCCGCCGCAGGAGATCTATACCGCGCCGGCGACGACGTATGTGGCGGGCTTTCTGGGAGCGGCGAACATCTTCGACGCCGACGTGCTGGCTTACAGCGCTGGGGTCGCCGTGTGCTCGGCAATGTCGACGCGGCTGCACGCGGCGGTCGGCGGAGGCTGTACCGTCGGCCCCGCCGCGGTGGTGATCCGTCCCGAACGGATCACTGTGCAGCTACCCGGTGAGCCGGTGGCCGATGGGTGCAACGCGATTCCCGGAACCGTGTCCGAGGTTGTCTACCTCGGCGCCTCCACCCAGGTGCACGTCAATGTCGGCGAGCCGGCCGACCTGGTGGTGGATGTCCCCAATCATTCCGGTCCGCAATCGACCGGTTTCCACGCCGGTATGGCGGTCAATTGCGTGTGTGCAGCCGATGCGATTCGGGTGCTGCACCGCAGTCCGGCCTCGACGGTAGCGGAATCCGGCTGATCTCAGCGGGCCTGCCGACGTCCGCCGGCCGACTTGGTCCCGGCGATCGACTTGGTCCCGGCGAGCGGTTGGGTCCCGGCGAGCGATCGGGGACGAGTGCGCCGCTGTTCGGTGGGCAGATTGAGTTCACGCTCGGCGAATCGCATGGCGATGTCATAGGCCACTTGCGAGTCGACCTCGGGATCGTCGAGCGCAACCTGGATCGACAAGCCGTCGAGCAGTGCGGCGAACTCGAGTGCGAACATCGAGGGGTGCACCCCGGTTCCGGATCCGGTGGATTCGATCGCGTCAACGATCATCCGTCGCCAGCGCGCATCGCGTTCCACCCGGCCGGCTTTGACCTCCTCATGCCGGAAGGCCTGCGCCCACAGGTCGAACCAGAGTCCCCATGCACCCGGGATCTCGCCAGCGCTGGACGGGACGCAGGTCCACTCGATCAGCAGCGAAATCCGCTCCCGCACAGACGGCACCTCGGAAAGCATGCGCTCAGCCGCCTCGTAGAACGACTCCTCGGAGAAGCGCAGCGCATCGACCAGCAGTCGATCGCGGGTCCCGAAGTAGTAGATCACCAAGGCTGAACTCACGCCCGCACGCTTGGCGACGTCGGAGATCCGGGTCTCGGTGAATCCGCGCTCACAAATCAGTTCGGTCGCCGCGCGTAACATCTGGACTCGCCGCGCTTCGTTGTTCTCGGTAGCGGTCGCGGGTTCTGCCATAGTTTGTGTGCTCTCTATTCGGCGTCGGCACTTGTACGAAGCCTAACACCTGGTTAGATTGAACAGTCAGTCAGGATATTTGCAAGATCACCGGAGGGCGCTCATGTCCAGTAACTACGACGCCATTGTCATCGGCGGAGGCCACAACGGGCTGGTCTCAGCCGCCTACCTGGCTCGCTCGGGCGCGCGGACACTGGTGCTGGAATCGCGCGGATCCCTCGGCGGTTCGGCGACCACCGAGTCGCCGTGGGAGGACGCCCCGCATCTGCGGGTGACGCGGCTGTCCTACGTGATGAGCCTGATGCCGCCGACCATCGTCAAAGACCTCAGTCTGGAACGGCACGGCTACAAGGTGCACCCGATGGGCCCGTACTACCAGGCCTTCCCCGAAGGCGGATCACTGACGATCTACGAGGACCCGGCCCGCACGCATGCCGAACTGGCCAAGTGGTCAAAGAAGGACGCCGACGCCTATCCCAAGTGGAACGCGTGGCTCGAAGGCCTCGGCGACTTCCTCGGGCCACTGCTGACGCAAGTGCCACCCAAGGTCGGCTCGCGGCGCCCCTCGGACCTGGCCGATTTGGCCAAGCTCGCGTGGAGCAAGCGGGGAATCACCGTCCGCAGTACCGCAGACGTCACCCGACTACTCACCATGAGCGTCGCCGACCTGCTCGACGACTGGTTCGAGTCTCCTCAGATCAAGGGCTCGCTGGCGGTCAACGGCGTCATCGGTACCTGGGCCGGACCCTACGAGCCCGGCACGGCCTACGTCATGGCGCACCACTCGATCGGAGATGTCGGCGACGGCCAGATGGGCAGCTGGGGCTACCCCGAAGGCGGCATGGGCGCGGTCTCGGAGGCCATCGCCCGCTCGGCGCGCGGCTTCGGTGCGGAGATCCGCACCAAAGCACGCGTGTCAAAGGTGCTGGTGCGCAACGGCCGCGTTCAGGGCGTCACGCTGGACAACGGCGACGAGATCCACGCGCCGCTGGTGGTCACCACACTGCACCCCCGGACCGCATTCCTGGACCAGATTCCACGGCATGAACTGCCCGACGATTTCGTCGCCGACATCGAGCACTGGAAGACCCGCAGCGGGGTGGTCAAGATCAACCTCGCGCTGGGCGAGCTGCCGAATTTCACCGCCGATCCCAGCCACGGCCAGGCCGAGCATCACACCGGTTCGGTCGAGATGGCCCCGACGATGGAATTCATTGAGGCGGCCTTCCAAGACGCCCGGGCCGGCCGGCCTGCGCTCGCGCCATTCAGCGACAGCGTCATCCCCACGACGCTGGACAAGACGCTCAATCCCGATGGCACCCACATCATGTCGCTGTTCACCCAGTGGGTTCCCTCTGAGTGGGCAAGCGAACCACACACCGAGGAACTCGAGGCCTACACCGACCGGCTCATCGACCTCTACGACGAGGTAGCTCCTGGGTTCAAGGGATCGATCCTGCACCGCGACATCGTCGGCCCCCATGAGATGGAAGTGGAGTACGGACTCATCGGCGGGAACATCTTCCACGGCGAACTCTCGCTCGAGCAGTTGTTCCACATGCGGCCCGCGCCGGGATACGCCGACTACCGCACCCCGATCGCCGGGCTGTACAACGGAAGTTCGGCCACCCACGCCGGCGGCGGGGTGTGCGGCATCCCCGGGTGGCAAGCCGCCAAGGCTGCGCTGGCCGACAAGAAGCGCGGCAAGAGCAAGATCCTCGCAGCACTCGGCGGGCGTTCCTGACACCGACGGTCCCCGGGGGCCGGCTCCGCAGCACCGCGGTGGACGCGATGCTCGGTGCCCGGTCGGTGGCGCTCGTCGGAGCCAGTTCCCGGCCCGACAGCTTCGGTGCGCGAATGATCATCGAGGGCATGCGCAGTTCCGCGCGGATGCATTTGGTGAATCCGCGCTACGAACACATCAACGGGATCGCCTGCGCGCCGTCGCTGGCCGCCCTCGATGAACCGGTTGATCTGGTGCTGCTGGGTGTACCCGACGCGGCGTTGCGCGACGAACTCGAAGCCGCGGCCGCCGCCGGCGCACGCGGGGCGGTCGTATTCGGCTCCGCCCACATCGCCGGCTTGCGGGAGGAGATCTCGGCGGTGGCGGCGGGTGCCGGGATGGCACTCTGCGGCGCGGGGTGCATGGGGTTCGTCAACAACGTGACCGGACTGCGGGCACTGGGATATCTGGAACCCGATCCCCTCGCGGCTGGCGGGGTTTGTTTGATCACCCACTCGGGATCGGCATTCTCCACCCTGCTTCGCGCGAACCGCGGGTTCGGCTTCCGGTTGGCGGTCTCCTCCGGCCAGGAACTGGTGACCGG
>SYAA01000028.1 GCA_005789055.1 Actinomycetota bacterium | reverse complement strand
GGAGCTGCTGTTCATCGACGGCGGTCACAGCGAGGAAGTGGCGCAGGCCGATTTCGATGGCTGGGCGAAGTGGGTGTCGGTGGGAGGCGCACTGATCATCCACGATGTGTTTCCCGATCCCCGTGACGGCGGCCGACCGCCTTATCACATCTATTGCCGCGCTGTGGATTCCGGCGATTTCACCGAAGTCAGTGCCACCGGCTCGCTGCGGGTATTGGAGCGGATCAGCGGTGTGCCGGGCAATCAGCTGCGGACGCACTCGCAGTCGTAATCGCCTTCCAGGCCCCGGGGCAGCGCGTCATCCCGGAAGATTCCGCTGCCGGCTGTGGTCTCCGACAGCGAGTCGGCCGCAAGGATCATGGCCGCTCCGGTCCAGGTGGTGCGCTCTACCGGCCAACGCTTGCCGTCGGAGAACACCAGCCCGGTCCAGTACGAACCGTCAACTTCGCGGAGGTGCTGCATCGCCTCGAACTGCTGTAGTGCCCGGTCACGCTCACCCATAGCGTCCAAAGCCATCACTAACTCGCAGGTCTCCGCACCGGTCACCCATGGGCGATCGTCGACGCAGCGGATGCCCAATCCTTCGACGACGAAGTCGCTCCACCGCTCGGCGATCCTGTCATGGGCGGTTGACCCCCGAACTGCTCCGGACAGGATCGGGTAGTACCAGTCCATCGAGTGTTTCGGCTTCTCGGTGAAAGCATCGGGGTGATCGTTGATGGCGTGGCCGAGTCGGCCGACCGCGACCTCCCACTCGGGTTGCTGTTGCCCGAGGTAATCCGCGAGGGCCAGCGCGCACCGGATGCTGTGGTAGATGCTGGCGCACCCGGTCAACAGTGCCTCGTCGAACACCCCGTTCGGCCCTTGCGCCCAGTAGATCTCGCCGGTTCCGGCCTGCAGGTTGAGCACCAGGTCAATGGCGTCGCGCACGGTGGGCCACATCCGTCCGGCGAAGTCGCGGTCGCCGGTGATCAGCACGTGGTGCCACACGCCGGTAGCGATGTAGGCGCAGAAGTTGCTGTCGGTGTTGGAGTCTTCGACCACGCCGCGGCGGTACTGGATAGCCCAGGATCCGTCGCTGCGCTGCTGCGCGCGACTCCACTCGTAGGCGGCGCGCGCCTGGTCAATGAGTCCGGCGGCCGTCAGTGCCATGGCGCACTCGACGTGATCCCACGGATCGGTATGGCCGGCCAGTGACCAGGGGATTTCACCCGAGCTCAGCTGGATCGTCGCGATCGACTCCGCCGTCTGCCGGCACTGGGCAGGCGTGAGAATCCCCGCGAGGCCGGGGACACCCGCGAGATCAGTTCCGCGCATGGGATTTCTCGGGAGGCTTCTCGAAATACAGCGCGACACTCTTGCCCGCCACCGGATTGAGCACGGCCTCGGCCACCCGGGTCACGGCCGGACTGCTCATCATGTCCCACACCAGCAGCTTGTGATAAGCCTTAACGGCCGGATGATCGTTGTTATCAACGCCCACAGCACATTTCAGCCACCAATACGGCGAATGTAAGGCGTGCGCATGACGCGAGCCGGTGAACCGGACACCTCGGGCCTCGACCTTCGCCCGCAGTTCGTCGGCCTGATAGATACGGATATGGCCGCCCTCATTGGCGTGGTAGGTGTCGGACAGCAGCCAGCAGATCTTCTCCGGCAGCCACCGCGGCACCGTGACGGCGAGACGGCCACCGGGCCGCAGAACGCGCACCAGTTCAGCGATCGCGGCTTCGTCCTCGGGTACATGCTCGAGGATCTCCGAAGCGATCACCACGTCGAAGGTGCCGTCCGAATAGGGCAGCGCCAGTGCGTCACCCACGACAACCTGGGCCTTGGCCGAGGCAGGTGCCTCACCGGCCTGGCCCATGGCCTGCAGCATGGTGTCGACCTCGGCCAGTTCCTCGGCGTTCTGATCGAAAGCGATGACGTCGGCGCCACGTCGGTAGGCCTCGTAGCTGTGCCGACCTGCCCCGCAGCCGACATCGATGACCTTCGTTCCCGCCCCGACGCCGAGTCGGTCGTAGTCCACCGTCAGCATGGTTCGTCGACCGCCGTCACTTCGCGGTGCGGTAACCCGCTTCGCTCGATGGCCCGCGCATAGACGCGCACCGTCTGGGCGGCCACCGACTCCCAACTGAAGACATCCAGCGCGCGTCGACGTCCGGCGGTACCCAACCACTGCCGGCGTCCGGGCGAGTCCAACAGTCGGCTCAATGCGCCGGTGAGTTCTTCGACATTGCCGGGGGCGACGAGATCTGCGCACTCGCCGCCGGAGCCGAGTACCTCTGGCAAGGCGCCGGCGCGGCTGGCGACGATCGGGGTACCGCTGGCCATCGCTTCGACGGCGGGCAGCGAAAAACCCTCATACAGCGAGGGAATGCAGGCGATTTCAGCTGAGGCGAACAGTGCCGCGAGGTCATGATCGGAAAGCCCGCCGACGACGTGCACGATATCGGACAGGCCTAGTTCCGCGATCAGCTTCTCGGTGGGACCGTTGGGCTCAAGCTTGGCCACGAGTTGCAATTCCAGGTCGTGGCCGGCGCG
>SYAA01000240.1 GCA_005789055.1 Actinomycetota bacterium | reverse complement strand
GAGTTCGGCCACGAACGCTTCACCGGGGTCGCCCAGCAGTTGGCGATGGAGGTCGAGAAGCGGATCCGTAAAGAGGTGCGGGTCACCGTTCTGGGCCACGTGCAACGCGGTGGCACGCCGACCGCCTACGACCGGGTGCTGGCCACCCGATTCGGCGTCAACGCCGCCGACGCCGCGCACAGCGGCGAGTACGGGATGATGGTGTCGCTGCGCGGCGAGGACATCGGCCGGGTTCCGTTGGCCGACGCGGTCCGCCAGCTCAAGTTGGTGCCGGAGAGTCGTTACGACGACGCGGCGGCCTTCTTCGGCTAACGCCAGGGAATCCGTCTTACGGGCTGACCGGCACCGGCTCGATGGAGTCCAGCGGTGTGTCGCGGGTCTCGCGCATGATCAGCAGCGCGATGAACGTCAGCGTCGCGGCGCAGAACAGGTACAGCCCGACCCAGCCGACCCCGTACGTCGTCGACAGCCAGGTCGCGATGAACGGTGCGACCGCAGCACCCAGGATGCTCGCCGAGTTGTAGGAGATCCCGGACCCGGTGTAGCGGACATTGGTCGGGAACAGTTCGGGCAGAACGGCACTCATCGGTCCGAAGGTGAAACCCATCAGCGTCATCCCGATGATCAGGAAGGCCAGCACCGAGCCGTGCGAGGCCCGGCCCGGCGCGAGCAGCACCGAGAACAGGCCGCCGTAGGCCATGATCGCCGCGGTCACCGTCAGCAGTGTCTTGCGTCGGCCCCAGCGGTCGGCAAGTTGGCCGGCGATCGGGATCGTCGCGGCGAAGAACAGCACCGCGATGAGTTGCATCTTGAGAAAGTCGATGTAGTTGAAGCCCAGGCCGGTGCCGTCCGGCGGGAGTTTGGCGGTGCCGTAGCTGAGCGCCCAGGTGGTGACGATGTAGAAGATCGTGTAGGTGGACAGCATGACGAACGTGCCCAAGATCAGTTGACGCCAGTTGCTGCGGAACACCTGTGCCACGGGGGTTTTGACCCGTTCGCCGCGCTCGACAGCACGGGCGAACACCGGGGTCTCGGTCAGCTTCAGTCGCACGTACAGCCCGATCGCCACCATCACGGCGCTGATCAGGAACGGAATTCGCCAACCCCACGTCAGGAACGCACCATCGAGGTCCGGTTTGGCGTTGGAGTGCCCCAGCCAGATCAACAGGCCTAAAAACACGCTGTTGGCCAACAGGAATCCGAACGGCGCACCGAGTTGCGGCCACATCGCCGCCCACGCCCTCCTGCCAGGTTTGGCGGTCTCCACCGCCAGCAGCGCCGCGCCACTCCATTCGCCGCCCAGCGCCAGACCCTGGGCGAAGCGCAGAATCGCCAGTAGCGCCGGGGCCAGCAGACCCACCTGGTGGTAGGTGGGAAGCAGCCCGATGGCGAAGGTGGCGATACCCATGGTGAGCAGCGAGCCGACCAGGGTGGCTTTGCGGCCGATGCGGTCACCGAAGTGACCGAACAACACTGAGCCAATCGGCCGGGCGACGAACGCCAGGCCGAAGGTGGCCAGGGATGCCAGCAGCGCCGTGGTCGGGTTGCCCTTGGGGAAGAACAGGAACGGAAACACCGACACCGCCGCGGTGGCGTAGATGTAGAAGTCGTAAAACTCGACGGTGGTGCCCACCATCGAGGCAATCACAATGCGGCTGCGGGGGACACCGTCGACGAGATCGGGGGACCGGTCGGTCATGGCTCGGGCTCCTGGTAGTGCGGCATCGGGAAGGCCAAAGGGTATCGCGGGCTACTAGGATTGCTCGTCATGATCACCGGACAGGCCGACCTGCTCGACTACGAGGACGTGGTGGCACGGTTCGACCCGGTGCTGGGTCTGGAAGTGCACGTCGAACTCTCGACGGCCACCAAGATGTTCTGCGGGTGCGCGACGAACTTCGGCGCTGAGCCCAACACCCAGGTATGCCCGGTGTGCCTGGGTTTGCCCGGCGCGCTGCCGGTGCTCAACGCCGCCGCCGTCGAATCCGCCATCCGGATCGGGCTGGCGCTGAACTGTGAGATCGCGCCGTGGTGCCGCTTCGCGCGGAAGAACTACTTCTATCCGGATCAGCCGAAGAACTACCAGATCTCTCAGTACGACGAGCCGATCGCGTTCAACGGCTACCTCGATGTGCCGCTAGATGACGGCAGCACGTTCCGGGTCGAGATCGAGCGCGCACATATGGAAGAGGACACCGGCAAGCTCACTCACGTCGGCAGTGAGACCGGTCGCATCCACGGCGCCACCACCTCGCTGCTGGACGTCAACCGGGCCGGGGTGCCGCTGATCGAGATCGTCACCAAGCCCGTCGAGGGCACCGGTGCACACGCACCCGAGGTGGCTCGCGCCTATGTGACCGCGTTGCGAGATCTCCTACGGGGCTTGGACGTTTCCGACGTGCGGATGGATCAGGGTTCGCTGCGCTGCGACGCCAACGTGTCGCTGCGGCCGATGGGCCGCAAAGAGTTCGGCACCCGCACCGAGACCAAGCACGTCAACTCGCTCAAGAGCGTCGAGGTGGCGGTGCGCTATGAGATGCGCCGTCAGGCAGCGATTCTGGCGGCCGGCGGCAGCATCCATCAGGAGACCCGGCACTTCCACGAGGATGGCCACACCTCACCGGGCCGCACCAAGGAAACCGCCGAGGACTACCGGTATTTTCCGGAGCCGGACCTGGAGCCGGTCGCCCCCAGCGCCGAACTCGTGGAACGGTTGCGGGTCACCATTGGTGAGCTGCCATGGTTGACGCGCAACCGGGTCCAGCAGGACTGGGGAATCTCCGATGAGGTAATGCGCGACCTCGTCAACGCCGGTGCGATCGATTTGGTGACCGCCACCGTCGCCCACGGAGCCCCCAGTGAGGCGGCGCGGGCCTGGTGGGGCAACTTCCTGGTGCAAAAGGCCAATGAACGCGGCGTTGAACTCGACGCCCTGGCGATCACACCAGTCCAGGTTGCCCGAGTCATCGCACTCGTCGATGAGGGCACGCTGTCCAACAAGTTGGCCCGCCAGGTGGTCGAGGGCGTGCTGGCAGGGGAGGGCGATCCCGATGCGGTGATGGCCGGGCGGGGGCTGGCCATGGTGCGCGACGACTCGCTGATTCAATCGGCGGTCGACGAGGCACTGGCCGCCAGCCCGGATATCGCCGAGAAGATCCGCGGCGGCAAAGTGCAGGCCGTCGGGGCGATCGTCGGCGCGGTAATGAAGGCGACCAAGGGCCAGGCCGATGCGGCGCGGGTGCGGGAATTGGTGTTGGCGGCGTGTGGTCTAGGCGCCTCGTAAGTTCGAACATGAGAGGCACCGCCTTATTCGTTTCACACGCCGGCGGTGCCAGGTAGCCTCGGCGCAGTAGTGACCTGCTCGTCACGCGCTGGCCCCCGACGTTAGGAGAAATCGGACATGTCGGTTGCCGGCGCGATCGTCGACCCGGCCGAGTTCTTCGGCGAGGCCGCAATCCAGGACCCCTACCCCTTGTACGCGCGCCTTCGCGCTGAGGGCGGCGTCCACCGCGTCGGTGACTCCGGCTTCTATCTGGTCAGCAGTTGGGCGGCGGTCAGTGAGGCGGCCACTCGCCCGGCGGACTTCTCATCGAATCTCACCGGGCCGATCACCTACAGCCCGCAACGCGGTGTGGCGCCGCTGCCGATGGACGGACTCGGCGGCCCCACCCACATCCTGGCCACCGCCGACGACCCCCCGCACGCGGTTCACCGCAAGCTGATGGTGGGGCAGTTC
>SYAA01000027.1 GCA_005789055.1 Actinomycetota bacterium | reverse complement strand
TCCCGTAGTCGGTGCTGTCATCGACGACGCAGACCTTCTTGTCGCCGAGAGTGTTATTCAGGTAATTGGCGACCGATGGGCCCTGGACCCCGTCATTGGCCAGACCACGCAGGAAGGTCTTCCACCCCTGCTCCGAGAGCGTCACGTTAGTCGCCGACGCAGTGGCGGCGACCAGGCCCGCCTGGTCGAACACCCCGCCGGTGGCCTTGGTCTCGCCGGAAAACGCCGGCCCCACCAATCCGATGATCGACGCATCGTCGACGATCTGGGGCGCGATGGCGGTGGCCTTCTGCGGATCGCCTTCGGTGTCGAAGGACTTCAACGTGATCTGACAACCGGGGTTGGCAGCATTGTGTTTGTCGAGAGCCAATTGCACCCCGTTCTTGATGTTGATGCCCAGTGCGGCGTCCGGGCCGTTGAGCGCACCGGCCATGGCGATCGTCACCGGCTCGCAGGTGGCCGTGCCGTCGCCAGCTGGATCGACCGGGGCAACAACGCCTTCGGCTTTGACCTCGGCACCGTTCTCATCGATCTGGACCTTCGCGGCGATGTTCAAGTCGGTGGGCGCCGGGGCGGCAGCCTCGGCAGAGGTGCCCTTCGCCGAGTCGCCGCCCGGGGCCGGTTGGCTGCATCCGGCGACTCCGGCCACCAACAGGACTGCTGAGCCGATTGCTACGACATACCTCGAAGTCTCGCCGCGCACGTTTCCTCCTTCGTCGGGATCCAGGCCTGCGCCTACTGGGTTGAACCCGCGGTAGAACCTGGGTAGAACCTTGGGTAGAACCTCCGGTAGAACATAGCCAAGATCACCGAGAATCGCGTGTCCGTCGGGGTTTAGCGAGCCGACGAATCGCGACCCGGGACGTCAAGGGACTCCAGGACCACCTCGGCCACCCGTTTCATGCTGGTGCGCCGATCCATGGCGGCCCGCTGCATCCAACTGAACGCCTCAGGTTCGGTCATCGCGTGCCGGGCCTGCAACAGACCTTTGGCGCGCTCGACCAGTTTCCGGGTCTCTAAACGTTCACCGAGGTCAGCGACCTCGCGCTCGAGTTCGGTGATCTCGGCAAATCGGCTCAGCGCCACCTCGATCGCCGGAATCAGGTCACTGATCGAGAAGGGTTTGACGAGGTAGGCCATGGCGCCGGCGTCGCGGGCCCTCTCGACCAGATCACGCTGGCTGAATGCGGTGAGGATGACGATCGGCGCGATACGTTTCGCAGCGATCTCGGCCGCGGCATCGATGCCGTCACGGCGCGGCATCTTGACGTCCATGATCACCAGATCAGGGCGCAGGCTCTCGGCAAGATCCACTGCCTCCTGGCCGTCGCCGGCCTCCCCGACCACCTGATATCCCTCGTCGCGCAGCATCTCGGCCAAATCCAGCCGGATCAACGCCTCGTCCTCGGCGATCACCACCCGGCGCGGCGGTGCTCCGGCGGGATCGGGGTCAGAGGCGGCGACGTGGTCGGTCATGGATTTATTGTGTCGCCACCGGCCAGCGCCACACCGGGCGGCATCCACTATCGTGAGGCGTCGCGCGCCGCCCTCGTATCCCAACTGGCAGAGGAAACGGATTCAAAACCCGTGCAGTGTGAGTTCGAATCTCACCGAGGGCACCCTAGTGTTTATCTGCGGAGACGTATTCATGTGCGGAGACGTAGTCCTGTGCGGCGTCATGTGCGGCGACGGGCCGGACTGAAGGAGGCAACCGTGGTACCACCCCCAGCCGCGCCGCAGGACCTGATCGAGGAGGTCCGCGGCGACGTCACTTTCGTCCGCACCGACCCGAACCTCCCGCCGGTCGCCATCATCGACCGCTCGCCCATCACCACACGGCACAGACTGACTTTCGGGGCCATCGCCGTCCTTGGCGCCGTGGCGTGGGCAATGATCGCCTTCCTGCGTGGCGAGACCGTCAACGCCGTATGGTTCGTTCTCGCCGCGATCTGCACGTACGTCATCGGGTTCCGGTTCTACGCGCGGCTCATTGAGATGAAGATCGTCCGCCCGCGCGACGATCACGCCACTCCGGCCGAGATCTACGAGAACGGCACCGACTACATGCCCACCGACCGGCGGGTACTGTTCGGCCACCATTTCGCCGCGATCGCCGGAGCCGGCCCATTAGTGGGCCCCGTGCTGGCCATCCAGATGGGCTATCTGCCGGGCACCATCTGGATCATCATCGGCGCGGTACTGGCCGGCTGTGTGCAGGACTATCTGGTGCTGGCCATCTCGACCCGCCGCCGGGGGCGCTCGCTGGGTCAGATGGCGCGCGACGAACTCGGCCCGGTGGGCGGAACCGCGGCGATCGTCGGGGTACTGGTCATCATGATGATTCTCTTGGCGGTGCTGGGCCTGGTAGTGGTCAACGCGCTCGCCGAGAGCCCCTGGGGCGTGTTCTCCATCGCGATGACGATCCCGATCGCCCTCTTCATGGGCGTGTACCTGCGCTACGTGCGGCCGGGCCGGGTTTCGGAGGTTTCGCTGATCGGCGTGGCACTTTTGCTGCTGGCCGTGGTGGCCGGCGGCTGGGTCGGCCACACCGACTGGGGCGTGCAGTGGTTCACGCTGTCCAAGGTCACCCTGTCGTGGTGCCTGATCATCTACGGCCTGGCGGCGTCGGTGCTGCCGGTGTGGCTGCTGCTGGC
>SYAA01000239.1 GCA_005789055.1 Actinomycetota bacterium | reverse complement strand
GCCAGGAGTCCAAATCATCGACGTCCGTACGCCCGCGGAATTCGCCGAGGGTCACATCCGAGGCGCGCGAAACATCCCGGTGCAAGACGCCGACTTCACCGAGCAGATCAATGGACTCGACCCGGCGGGCAGTTACGCCGTGTACTGCCGCAGCGGCAACCGTTCGAAACCGGCCGTGGCGGCGATGCAACGGGCCGGTATCTCCACGATCTACGAACTGGCCACCGGCACCACCGGTTGGGTGGCTGCGGGTAAGTCCCTGGAATGACGGAACCGGATCCGCAATAGCGCGACGCATCACACCGGTTGCGTCACAAAGTCGATCAGTTCCTCAACGCGGCCGATGAGTTCGGGTTCCAGGTCGGTCCAGTCCCGCACTGAACCTCGGATTCGCTGCCACGCCTTGGCAATGTCGGTCTGATCGCGGTGCGGCCAGCCCAGCGCCGCACAGACGCCGTACTTCCACTCGATGGTGCGCGGCACCGGCGGCCACTGCGACAGACCCACCCGCGCGGGCTTGACCGCCTGCCAGATGTCGACGTAGGGGTGTCCCACCACCAACGTGTGCTCGCCACCGCGCCCCCGGCGCACCGCCTCCGCGATCCGCGACTCCTTGGACCCGGGCACCAGATGATCGACCAGCACACCGAGTCGCCGGGTGGGCCCGGGACTGAATTCGCCGACGATGCTCTGCAGATCGTCGACGCCGCCGAGGTACTCGACGACGACACCCTCCACGCGCAGATCATCGCCCCAGACCTGTTCGACGAGTTCGGCGTCGTGGCGGCCTTCGACGTAGATCCGTCCCGCCGCAGCCACCCTCGCCCGACCGCCGGTGACCTTCACCGAACCCGATGCCGTACGGGTAGCAGCCGAAGCGTGGCGCAGTGGCGCGGTCAGAATCACCGGCCGACCGTCGACCAGGAAACCGGGCCCGAGGGGGAAGACCCGGTTGCGCCCGCGGCGGTCCTGCAACTCGACTCGGCCACCCTCAATGCGCACGACGGCGCCGACGAACCCGGAATGCGGGTCCTCAACAACCATCCCGACCTCGGCACCGCACTCGACCGAACGGACCCGGCGGGATTCATGCGGGTCGTCGCCGAGCACGTCGGCGCCGTAGCGATCAACCATCCGGTGATCGTAGGGTGCCGGCGCACCGGCGACCGCTATTCGAGTTCCTGCAGGCTTTCCTCGAGATAATCCAGCAGGCGCTGCAGTTTCGGAACGCTGCGCCGACATCCGACCAGACCGAACTCGAGGTGATCGGCGTAGCTGAGACAGGTGATGTTGAGCGCCTGGTCCTCAGTGGGGATCGACAGCGGGTAGATGGCCTCGAGTTCAGCACCGTTCCAATACAGCTTCTGCCGAGGCCCCGGCACGTTGGAAATCACGACGTTGTACGGCGGCGGGAGGTTCGCCGAACCCGGGATCCGGGTCAGCGCCGACGGCCCGACCGCGGTCAGGATGCCCAGCGCGGCGAGTTCCACGCTGGAACGATCCGCCATCACTGCTTTGGTGGCGCGCATCGACGTCGTGATGGCCTCCAACCGGTCGTCCGGATTCTCAAGGTGGGTGCCGAGGTTGCACAGCACGAAGGTGATCGCGTTCCCGCCGTCACCACCGGTCCGAATCGACACCGGGACGGATGCGATCAACGGCTCGTCGGGCAGCGCGTCGTTGGCGATCAGGTAGCGGCGTAATGCCCCCGAACTCATCGCCAGCACCATGTCGTTGAGCGTGACTCCGCGGGCCTTGCCGGCTTTGAGAACCCTTGAGATATCCCATGATTGCGCCGCGATCCGGCGGGATCCGCTGATCGGCTGGTTGAGCATAGTCCGGGGCGCCCCATACGGCAGCACCATCGACTGTTCCAGCAGGGCGCCGGCGCCGTACTTGGCGAGCATCGGGCCGACGCCGGTCAAGCCTCCCAGCGTCCGCGCCGTGCTGCTGAGGGTCCGGGCCGCTCCCCGGAAGATGTCCAGCGGGTTGGTTCCGCTACGACTCCCCTCATCGGGGTCTTCCTCCTCGGCCGCGGCCGCCCTGGGCACCCACATCGGAGGTACACCACGGGTCTTCCGGTCGGTGCTCAGTGACTCGATGATCTGCCGCACCAGTCCGACGCCGTCGGCCAAGGCGTGGTGGGTTTTGGAGTAGGTGGCGAACCGGCCGTCGGCAAGGCCCTCGATGAGGTGGTACTCCCACAGCGGCCGGTGCCGGTCGAGCAGGCTGCCGTGTAGCCGGGAGACCAGTTCCAGCAACTCGCGCACCCGTCCGGGCCTGGGCAGTGCGGACAGGCGCACGTGGTACTCGAGGTCGATGTGCTTGTCGGTCACCCACCACAGGTTCCCCAGCGAGCTGACGGGTTCCCGCGGGCGGCGCGAGAACATTGGAAGGACCTCATCGAATGTCAGCAAATCCCGGTACAACTTGCCAACGTAATCGCGGTTTGTCCCGGCGGGCTGGTGAAAAAGCTGAAGACCGGCGACATGCATCGGATGTTCGCGCGCTTCCTGGATCAGGAAGGCCGCGTCCATCGGGGCAATCATTCCCATGGCGCACCTCTCGCCGGCGGCAGGCCCGCCGTGTGCCCATTAGATCCGACAAACTGCGCGGGTACCTGCGATTTGAGCAAATCCCGGCCCCAAGCCGGGGATCACTGTGGCTATCGGGCCGACGGTTGGTGCTGGGTGATGCAGTGGATTCCGCCGCCGCGGGCGAACAGTGGGCGTGCATCGACGGTGACGACCCGCCGGCCCGGGTACTGCTCGGCGAGGATCGCGACGGCGTCGGCGTCTCGGGCATCGCCGAATCCGCAGGCGATGACCCCGCCGTTGACCACGAGATGATTGATGTAGCTGTAGTCGACGTAGCCCTCGCTGTCGGTCAGCGTGACCGGAGCGGGCATCTCGGTGATCTCCCATGATCGCCCGGCCGCGTCGTGGCTGGCGTCGAGCGCAGCGCGGATGGTCCGACACACCGCGTAGTCG
>SYAA01000238.1 GCA_005789055.1 Actinomycetota bacterium | reverse complement strand
CTTCGTCGCACGGCCCGCGCCGCCATCGCGCCCCGCTTGGCTGCCAGCGCCGATGCTGACGCCCAGGAGGCCGCTGAGGCGCCCCGCGCCGCCGCGGTGGACACCCCCGTCGAGGTTCGCACCCCGGCCAGGGCCACCCGCGGGCAGGTGGCCCGGGCTGCGCAGCGCGCCGCCGTCCGCGGTACCGCTGGGCCAACCGCCGCTAGCGCGCCTTAAATCTCGACGAATTCCTCGCCGACCGGATACGGCTCCGAAGCCTGTTCGAGTAACGCCTGACTGAGCGCGGCACGTCTGGAGATGCCGAGCTTGCGAAACGCCTTGGCGAGGTGGGAATCAACGGTGCGCGGCGAGAGCCGGAGTTGAGCGGCGATCTCTTTATTCGTTTTGCCGCTGGCGGCGAGGTCGGCGATGCGGCGCTCCTGGGCGCTGAGTGGGATCGTTTCGCCGTGGGATTGTTTGACCGTGGCCCCGCTCGCGCGGAGTTCGGCTCCCGTTTGTTCGGCCCAGGGCCGTGCACCGATGCGATCGAAGCCCTCGGCTGCTGACCCGAGCACGACTCGTGCTTTGTTGTACCGCCTCATACGGCGCAGCGATATGCCCTGCGCGAGAGCGATTCGGGCGCGCTCGAACGGGAACTCGACCAAGCCGGGGTGGTCCAGCGCAGACTGGTAGAGCTCCTCGGCCTCGGTATCGGGTGTCGTCATCGCCGTCATTGCGAGGATCAGTGCCGCGACACGTGGGGAGACCTCCGCCAGGTTCAGTCGCACTGCCTCTTCGACGTGGGCGCGGGCGTCCTCGAGGCGTCCGGTGTGGATCAATGCCTCGATCATGTCGAGCATCTGATCGCCGACCTGAATGTACTTTCGGGGGAATTCCCCCGGTGGGCTGATCCTGATGGCCGCCTGATACGCCGCTTCGTAGTCGGCCTCGGCGAATGCGACCCGCACCGCAATCCGCTGCGCAGTGCGCAGCAGCATGTTCAGACCTCGCGGCTGCGACCACGCCGTCACTTCAGCGGCGTACCGCCGCGCGGTCTCCAGATCACCCCGGCAGGCGGCGAGCACCCCGAGGTCGGCCATCAACGTTTGACGCATCAATTCGCTGCCATGAACTCCGGCTGCCATCTCAAGGCATCGCGCGCCGACCTCCCCGGCCTGCTCCCAGTACCCCGAGGCCATCAGGTCAAGCAGAACCACGCGCCCGCCCTCAATGGCGTCAAGAGATGCCCCATGGGCGCTGACCTGTGTGAAGGCGGTCCGCAGTGGAGCGCGGAACTCGGCCATCGCATCAGTGCAGTACGCCGGGTAGGACATCATCAACACATATCGCGCGGGTACCTCCGACAGAAACGCGGCATACCCAGCCAGCGTCGACCGGATACCTTTCGCTGTGCTGGCGATATCGTCGACGCCGGTGTGATAGAGCAGGACTGCCGGGGCCACCCGCAACTTTACTGCGGCCACGGCGGCATTAGTGAGCTCGTGCAGGCGGTCGTCGTCGGCGTAACCGGTGATGTACAGCAGCAGGTTGACGAGCCGGTTCACGACCTGTTCGTCGAGTTCGTCGACGCTTCTCAGCGCTTCCAGCAATCGCCGATGTGTTGAGAGCGCTTCACCGTCGGTGTGAATCGCCTGGTAGCAGTCCGCCAGGGCCGCGAGCGCGAATTGCGTCGCGTCGGCCTCAGTGTTACCCAGAAGCTCTTTGGCCTCGTCGATCCGTCCTGCTCGGGTGGTGACGAATACCGCTTCAGCGAGCAGTGCGGTCCGTCGCTTCGGATCGTTGCTCAACCCCGCGGCCTCACGCAGCCACTCGATGGCGGCCGGAATTCCGCCCAGCCGAAGCGACAGTTGCGCGGCCTCACCGAGCAGGTCGGCGACATCCTGGTCAGGTCCGGTGGCCGCTCCAGCCAGATGAGTGGCACGACGAAACAGCACATCGGGGTAAAGCCCGGCTAGGTCGCGGTGGGCGGCCCGGCGTTCGTGGAGACTCGCCTGATGGACGACCGCGGCGCGCACCAGTGGATGGCGAAAGACGTACTGCCCCAGTGGGTTCACTACCAAAAGGCCCATCGCGACGGCAGGCTCGCCGTTGCGAATCGCATACCTGGAGCGGTCAGCCGCCGCGGGGCCGGCTGTGCTGCCATCCAGCGCCGCGCGCAACAAATCGGCGCGCGAAGCTGCATCGAGTCGTTTGATGCGACCACCGAACACCTCAACGAGACGTTCGGTCAACGGCGGGGCCCCGGCACCGAAGTCGAACTCTGCGGCGCTGCGCGGAAGTTCGGCCAACGCCAACGGATTGCCGGCTGCCGCCGTCAGGATCGCCGTCTTCGTCGCCGCCGTCAGCGGCCCACCCGTTCGGTCCAGCAGGCTCTCTGAATCCGCGTCGCTCAGCGGGCCGAGCGGCAATTCAGCCCACCCCGCTTGCGAGAATGCCGACTCGTGCAGAGTCCGACGTCCGGCCACGATCTGAACCCGAGGGTCAGCCAGCCGCCGCCCGACAGCACTCAGAACTTCCGCACTGACGCTGTCCATCCAGTGCACGTCATCAGCAACCAGCATCAACGGCTGGTTCTGCGCCGCGACCGACAGCAGGTCCAGCACCGCTGCAGCCAATGGCAATACCGACACCGAGGAGTTCGCATCGCCGCAGAGCACTGGTTTCAGCGCCGTCTGGTTCTGCTCGTCCAACCCAGCCAGCGACTCCTTGAGGCTGAACACCAACTGGTTCAGCCCACCCAACGTGTAGGAGTCCTCGGATTCCACGCCCAGGATCCGCACCACTCGCCAGCCGCTGGACCGCGCGGATGCATCCAGGTGATCGATCAGCGACGTCTTGCCCACTCCGGGGTCGCCGCAGACCACCACTGCACGTGCGGTGTCCTCAGTCAGCGCCCGGATCAGCTGCGATAGCTCGGTCCGCCGACCGACCAGATCACCCGACGTAGGCATGTCGAGAGTTTATGCCGCGTTCCGGGCTTCGGGAGAATTAGGTGATTTCACGGATACCGGGTTTGGTGCCCAGCAAATACCGTATGGGTCTATCGCCATACATCCGCGCACGTTTGGCACTATCGGGGGCCCCAAAAACATGGTGAGAGCATCCGCTTCGTCGACTGAATTGACGTTTCACGCGTCACTGGCTTCTTCTGGACCCAGGAGAGCGGCTCAGTTCGTGGGTCGGGTGGGGGCGCTTGCGGTGGCGTTGGGCGTCGGGGTGGGCGTCGGGTTGGCGCCCGCGGTCGGTATGGCGGACCCCACAGGGCCGGTGGGTGGCGGCGGTTCTGATTCGGCGGTGTCTTCAGATGGGTCTGGGTCTGGGTCGGGTTCGGCGTCGGGCGCCGATTCTTCGTCGCGGCCGGCGGCGCCGGGTCGTCGGGGGGGCCGCGGTGCGGGGTCGGTGACCGGTGGTGGTGCTTCGGGTGGGGATTCGGTGGTGGTGCCGCGGGGGCCGGTGGTGGCCGGTGGGGTCTCTGAGCGGGCCAGTACTTCCCGTGTGGGTGGTTCATCTGCGGTCAGGCCGGCCCCGGCGGGTTCGGCGTCGTCGAATTCTTCTTCGGTTCCTGTGTCTCCGGTGGTGCCGGGTGTGGCGGCGGGGGTCAGTGTTGAGACTCGGGTGGGTTTTGGTGGTCTGCCGGGTGGGGATGGTTCGGGTACGGCTGTCGCGGATGTGCCGCGGTGGGCGGATCGCCGTCCGTCTCGTGGTTCGGTGGCGGGTTCTGTGGCGTCGGTGTCTTCGGGGTGGGTGCCGGTTGGTGGTTTGCCGGATGCTGCGGTGCCGGTTTTGAGTCTCCCGGCTGCGAAGGTGCCGTCGGTGACGGCTCCGGTGAGGGGTTTTCTGTCGCGGGTGTTGTCGGCGTT